>JANQEL010000027.1 GCA_028278345.1 Myxococcota bacterium | reverse complement strand
CGGCTCATAACTGGATGGTCCTTGGTTCGAATCCAAGAGGGCCCACCATCCGCCGCCCGCCCGTACCGCGCAGTTCGGGGTAGAGGCCGACTCGCCTTTGGTCGCGGGGGGAGGCGAGACGCCCCGAGGCGTGGGATTCCGGGTTAGACTCCGCGCGCTCGCGAGTCGAGTCCCGAGGAGCCCACCTGAGCGCGCACCCTTCACCGCGCGATCCCTCGGCCGCTCCTTCTATCTACCCAACCTGCTCGACCCCCATCCGAAGAATCCCGGTTCCCCGAGAACAGCCCGGCCCACGGCCCCGCCTCGCGCGTGGATCGTCATCGGTCGGATCGAAATCGAAATCACCCGAAAGGAGTTCCGAAATGCCCGAAGCCGTCATCGTCGAAGCCCAGCGTTCCGCCATCGCCCGCGGCAAGAAGGGCCGCGGTGATCTCAGCGGTTTCCATCCCGCCCAGCTCTTCGGAAAGGTGATGGACGGTCTGATCGACAAGGCCGGCGTCGACCCGACCCTGGTCGAGCAGGTGGTGGGCGGTTGCGTGACCCAGGCCGGCGAACAGTCGGGCAACCTCACGCGCATCAGCTGGCTGAACCGCAACAAGGGCTTCGCCGGCGGCGGCACGACGATCGACACCCAGTGCGGGTCGGGCCAGCAGGCCAATCACCTGGTGCGAGCGCTCGTGGGCGTGGGTTCGATCGATTGCGGCATCGCGGGTGGCGTGGAGGTGATGAGTCACGTGGGCCTCGGCGCCAACGTGATGCACGGCCCCGGTTTCTTCATCCCGAGCGAAGAGCAGGGTTGGGGCTGGGACATGCCGATGACGCAGTTCGAAGCCGCGGGGCGCATCGCGAACAACCGCGGCATCACGCGCGAAGACGTCGACGCCTGGGGCCTGCGCTCGCAGACCCTCGCCGCCCAGGCGCGCGACGAGGGCCGCTTCAAGAATGAGATCATTCCGATCGAGGCTCCGCTTTCCGACGATGAAGGCAACCTCACGGGCGAGACGAAGCTCGTCGATGCCGACCAGGGCATCCGCCCGACCAACGCCGAGGGGCTCGCCCAACTCAACGAAGTGATGCCCGGCACGCTCCACACGGCGGGTACTTCCTCCCAGGTGAGCGACGGCGCCGCCGCCGTGCTCTGGATGACGGCCGACAAGGCGAAGGAACTCGGCCTGAAGCCGCGGGCGCGCATCATCACCGACGTGGTCGCTGGCGCCGATCCCCACTTCCTGCTCGACGGTCCGATCAATGCCACGGAGCTTCTGCTCAAGAAGAGCGGCATGAACATCGGCGACATCGATCTGTTCGAAGTGAACGAGGCGTTCGCGTCGGTCGTGCTCTCCTGGCTGCGGGTCTGCGGTGCGCCGGAAGATCGCGTCAACGTGAACGGCGGAGCGATCGCCCTCGGTCATCCCGTGGGCGCGACGGGTTCGCGCCTTCTCGTGACCGCACTCCACGAACTCGAACGCACGGACAAGACGACCGCGCTGATCACCATGTGCTGTGGTGCGGCGGTCGGGACCGGCACGATCATCGAGCGCCTGTAAGACGTTAAGGACGAAGGAAGAAGCCATGCTGGATGGAAAGGTGGCGATCGTCACGGGCGCGGCCCGCGGGCTCGGTCGCGAAGAGGCCCTCGAACTCGCGCGCCAGGGCGCGCGGGTGGTGGTGAACGATCTCGGCGTGTCGGGTGACGGCACGGGCCGCGACACCAGCGCAGCGGATGCCGTGGTGGAAGAGATCAAGGCGTTCGGGGGCGAAGCCGTCGCGCACTTCGGCGACGTGGCGGATTGGAACGACGCCCAGGCCATGATCCAGACCGCGATCGACAGCTACGGCGATCTCAACATCCTGGTCAACAACGCGGGCTTCTGTCGCGACAAGATGATCTTCAACATGACCGAGGAGGATTTCGACTCGGTGCTTCGCGTGCACGTGAAGGGAAGCTTCTGCTCGCTGAAGTTCGCCTCGATCTACTGGCGCGAGAAGGCGAAGGCCGAAGGCGGGCCCGTGTACGGCCGCATCATCGGAACTTCGTCGGAGGCGTTCCTGTATTGCTCCGTCGGGCAGCCCAACTACGCGGCGGGCAAGGCCGGTATCACGGCGCTCACCCTCTCGACGGGCTTTGCGGTGCAGAAGTACGGGGTCACGGCCAACGTGATCTGCCCGCGTGCGCGCACGCGCATGACCGATACGGGGGGCCTGCTGTCGGAGATGTTCGCCAAGCCCGAAGAGGGCTTCGACACCTTCGATCCGGCGAACATCGCGCCCTTCGTCGCCTACCTGGCCTCGCCGAAGGCCGAGCATGTTTCGGGGCAGGTGTTCACCTGCTGCGGTGAAAACATCACCGTCGTCGGCCGCCCCGACGTCACGACTCCCGAGAATCAGTTCCACAACCAGGGACAGTGGACGGTCGAGAAGCTCGACGATGCCCTCGGTCCGTACTTCGCGAGTCGCAAGTTCGGCGACGGCTACGCGCTTCCCGGTGCGTAGGACGCCAGTCGGTCGAAAGCCGATCGAAAGGAGTCGCTACAGATCGCTCTGGGCGCTGAAGTGGCGCTTGTTCCAGCGGTCGGCGGCGCGGCGGGCGGCGGCCAGCTGCTGCTCGGTGAGCAGCTCGCTCACCTCTTCGAGCACCGGCTGGGCCTGGAGTTCACCCGCATCTGCGGAGAGCAAGAGCCACTTGTGGGCCTCGACGGGATCGCGCTCGACGCCTTCCCCCGCGTAGTAGGCGAGGCCGAGGCGCATCTGCGCCACGGGAATGCCGTGGTTCGCGGCCTTGTGGTACCAGCGCATGGCTTCTTCGATGTTCGCCTCGACGCCGATGCCGTACTCGAGGTTGGCGGCGAGGTTGTACTGCGCGAAGGCGTGATTCTGCTCGGCGGCCTTCGTGTACCACGTGACGGCCATGGCCGGGTCCTTCTCGACGCCGCGCCCACGCGCGTAGGCCACACCGAGGTTCGCCTGGGCCTTGGCGTAGCCCTGGTCTGCCGCGTAGCGGAACCACTTGATCGCTTCGTCGTGATCCTTGGGGACGATCTCACCGCTGAGATACAGAAGGCCCAGGTTGAACTGGGCGTCGGGGTCGCCGAGGTCGGCGGCGCTGCGAAGCCACTTCAGGGCTTCGGTTTCGTTGCGTTTGATGCCCTCACCCGAGAAGTAGGCCATGCCGAGGTTGTACTGGGCCTGGGGAAAGCTCTGGAGCGCGGCCTTCTCGTACCAGGAAACCGCGGTCTCCTTGTCGAGCACGACACCCTGACCGTACGCGTAGGCGAGCCCCAGGTTGTACTGCGCGAGTGCGTTGCCCGACTCGGCGGCGTTTTTCAACGCGGCGAGGCTCTCGGCGTCGAGTTGCCCTTCATCGGCGGCCGAGCGTTCGATCTCGTCGAGGCCGGCCTTCTCTGCCAGCTCTTCGAGGCCGCCGCTCATGCTGGCGCAGCCCGAAAGTGTTGCGAGCACGCAGCCTACGAGCGTGAGCCGGATGGCCTTCGTTCGCGTTCCCCTCTCGAACATCATCATCTTCCCTACCCCTGGTGTCGGCTATCGCCGGTCGTTCTCGCGCTTGCGCTGGCGCCTCCGCGCTTCGGCGAGCATGGTCAGGCCCAGTCCGAGCAGCAGGCCCGTACCGGGTTCGGGGATGGGGGGCATCTTCTTCTTCTTGCGCTTGCCCTTCTTCCCCCAGAAGAGGTCCTTGAAGCGGTCGTGGTTGTCACGCCACCTGCGTCGGGGTTTCTCGGGCTTGTACTCTTCGTCGGCGTTCTCGAAGACGGCGCGGACGAACATGCTCTTGGGCGGCGCTGCGCGCAGATCGTCGAGGATCACGAAGCTGGGGGGCGCTTCGTCGCCCAGCTCTTCTTCTTCGTCGCCGTGGCTCTCGTCCTCGGGCTCCTGCGGTCGCCCCCCTTCGTCGTAGTCGGGGAAGCGTTCGCGGATGTTCAGCAACTGCGGGAGTTCGTTCTCGGGCGGCTTGGGCTCGGCCACGGCGGCCAGGGGGTGGATACGCGGCGTGGAATAGCTGACGTATCGGGTCTGCTCGATCTCGCGCGTGCGATGCTTCTTGGCGCCGTAGTTCACGGTGCCGAGCGCGAGCGCAGTGACGCACAGGAGCAATGCGATTGCGACCGCAGTTGCGCGCTGCCGCTGACGCCTACGCCGTGCTCTCTTGATGCGTCCACGCGCCTTTCGGCGCGCGTTCCAATCATCCATGCCGTTCATCGCTTCCCCGGCCCTCGAACGGGCAGGGCGATCGCCATGCGAACGCCGCCCGACATCAATCGATGGACATCTGAGTTCGAAGGGGGGTGTGGTTCGCGCGCTGATTCACGCGAAACCGTTTCAGAAACATCGGGAGGGTCGAGTTGTTGCTTTAACCCCCGACCTTGATTTGTGTGATGCATGGACACTTCTGGTCCAGTGGTATTCATGTTGTCTAGTCATACTGGAACACGTTCATGTGTCATGCGCCTTGCTTTCCTCCACGCAGAAACGTTCATATGTGCGCTCGCGTGGGTCGGGCATTCCAATGCCGTTGGAAGAGTCTTCGACGAGCGTGATGACTCGCGGCGATGGCCGGAAGTGGGGTGGTGGGTTCGCGGTCCCGATGCCCGACCGCGAGGGCGCTTCCCGTCTGTCTCGGAGCCGATGTGGACTTCGGACCCCGAGAAACGGCCGAATTCCACCGATTCGCGCACGCTTTCGCGGGGCCGGATGGACGGAACCGCGATGGGGCTCTGCTATCGTGGAGACCGGTCGAATCGCCCCCGACGCGCGATGAATGGCCGGTCGGGTTGGCACCGGGTCGGACCGGGTCGGAGACAGATGCGGAACGACAAGGACAGGTATTGGGACTGCCTCGACCAGGCGATGGACGCTTCCCATCGCGGGCGCATGGACGAGGCCCTCGCGTGGCTCGACGAAGCCCTGCGCGCCTATCCCGCTGGTGCCGAAGCCCACAACGGGCGCGGCGAGATCCTCTGGGACGAAGGCCGCATCGACGAGGCCGCCCACGAGTTCGAACGTGCCGCCCAGGCGGATCCGAAGTTCGTCGCCGCCCACCTGAATCGCATCGAGCTCATGATCGAAGAGCTCGGCGCCTTCGAGTCGGCCCTGCGGCTATGCGATGACCTGCTCTCCGGGCGCCCCGAGTTCCCGCGCCCCGAAACCACCGTGCAGGCCGAGATCTACTACCTGAAGTCGAAGGCCCTCTTCTACGTCGACGATCTCGAAGGCGCGATCTTCCTGGTTCGCCGCGCCAACAAGACGGCGGGCATGCAACCGGTCTACGCCGCCTTCGAGGGGCAGATCCTCTTCGAACTCGGCCGCTACGAAGAAGCCCACCGCGTGCTCGAACAGACCGCGATGGTCGACCCCGACTCGGCCCACGTCTTCTACTACCTCGGGCTCGTGCTCGAGCGGCTCGAGGACGAAGCCGCGGGCGAAGCCTTCGCGCGCGCCAACGCCCTCGATCCCCACCACTACCCGATCCCGCTCGAAGTGAGTGCGGAGGAATTCGAAAACGCGGTCGCGATCGCCCTCGACAACCTGCCGCGTTCGATTCGCGAGTACATCGCCGACGTCCCGGTGTTGGTCGAAGAATGGCCGTCGCGCGAGATGATCACGACGGAGAACATCTCCCCCCAGATCCTCGGTTTGTTCGTCGGCTCACCGCGCACCGAAGCGTCGCCGACTTCGCAGGCCCAGGACCTCGACCGCGTGATGCTCTTCATCCGCAACCACGCCAAGATCTGCCGCGATCAGGAAGAACTGATCGAACAAATCCAGATCACCGTGCGCCACGAGATCGGCCACTACCTCGGCCTCGACGAAGAGGACATGGACCGGCTCGGGCTGGCCTGAGCCCACCTGAAGCAGGGCGACCGGCGTGCGATGTGCGCTTCGCTGGATCGCGCGAATGCGGCGGCCCTACGCGTCGGCGCGATCCACGGCGGGGGCGTCCTCGAGGGGAAGCCGGATGGTGAACGTCGTACCGCGACCCACCTCGCTCTCGACCCCGATGGTTCCCCCGTGCTTGTCGACCACGACCGAGCGTGCGATGGCGAGACCCTGCCCCGTGCCCTTCCCGACGTCCTTGGTCGTGAAGAAGGGGTCGAATATGCGGCTCTGGGTGTCTTCGGGGATGCCCGCTCCGGAGTCCGCGATCTCGATCACGGCCCAATCCGGTGCGTCCAATCGGGTGGTGATCCGGATCGATCCCTTGTCGTCTTCGCCGTGGAGTTCGGCGAGGGCGTGCGCCGCGTTGACCACCATGTTGAGCATCACCTGATTCAACTCGCCGATCATGCACGGCACCATCGGGAGCGAAGGATCGAGATCGGTTTCGAGGTCGGCGACGTACTTCCACTCGTTTCGCGAGACCGTCGCCGTGGCTTCGACCGCCTGGTTGAGATCGACCGCTGTCTTGGTGGGTGAGCCCGGATGAGAGAAGACCTTCATTCCCTGGACGATCTTCGCAACCGACGCCGCGCCTTCGGCAGACTGCGCCAGCGCTCGGGGAATCTCTTCGATGAGATATTCGAGGTCCGCTTGCTCCTCCGCTTCGCGTACTGAGGAGACGACGTCCGCGAGGAGGTCGTCCTTCTCCGCGCTCGCGCGGAGCGCAGCGTAGGCTTTCAGCACATCGTTCAGCTCGCCGAACGACTCGATCAGGAACTCGATGTTGTCGCTGACGTACTGCGTCGGCGTGTTGATCTCGTGTGCGATCCCGGCGGCGAGTTGTCCGACGGCCTCGAGCTTCTGGTTCAAGCGGATTTCCTGCTCGAGATTCTCGCGTCGTTCCTCTTCCTTTCGGCGAACGACGGTTTCGACGGCCAGGGGAAGCTTGAGAAGCATCGCCGCGACTTTCGCCTCACCCACCTCGATGCCGCGAACGTCGAAATCGAGCGCCTGTCTGGTGTTGGGTGGGCCGTCCAGCCAGACGGGGAGGCCGAGCTCGATGGTGGACTCGACGTTGGCGGCGTGGCTCTTGATCGCTCCGGCGGAGAGGTTGACCAACTCGCCGATCGCGTCGTCCATCTCTTCGTGGCCGACGGTCGCGGTCTCGACGTCTACGTCGAGAAGGCGGGCCGCGAGCTTCCTCAGTTCGTCCTCGGAGGCCATCAGACCGACGAGGTAGGTGTTGTCGGCTCCGGTGATGGGGATGACGGCACCGCTCCAGCTGGTGGGAACCTCTTCGATGCTCCAGCTCTCCACCGCGAGATCCAGGGCTTCACCGAACTGCTTCAAGCCCTCCAGCACCGAGTTGAACCACGACTCGATCATGGCCCTGTATCCATCGAGCCCGACTGGATCCGCACACAGTCCCGGCCGGCGTTCTTCGCCTCGTACAGCTGTTCGTCCGCTCGTTCGAGCGCTGCTTCGACCGTCTCCCGGGATCCGGCTTCGACGAATGCGGCGCCGATGCTGATGGTGATCTCGGCGATGTGCCCGCTCGGTAGACTGACGCGTTCGTCGCTGATTGCCATCCGCAACCGCTCGGCGATGCACACGACGTTTTCGAGCTGAACGTTCGGGCACAGCATCAGGAACTCCTCACCGCCCCATCGCGCGACCGAGTCGTAGGTTCGGCTCTCGGCGCGCAGTCGCGCGGCGACCGAACGCAGTACGGCGTCGCCCGCCGCGTGACCGTACTCGTCGTTGCACCGTTTGAAATTGTCGACATCGAGGAGCATCAACCCGAGGCTCTGTGCGCCGCGTTCGACGCGCGAGAACTCGTTGGCGAGCACGTCGTTCATCTTTCTGCGATTCAGGAGTTCTGTCAGCTCGTCCACACACGCGAGGGCGGCGAGCTTCTGGTTCGCCTCCCGGAGTTCGCTTTCGGCCGCGAGGACGCGCAAGCCCACGCGTACTCGCGCAGCGATCTCGCGTGCATCGCACGGCTTGCGAACGAACTCGTCGGCTCCCTCGTCGAGCGCCTCGACTGCGGCGTCCACCTCCCGTACCCCCGTCAAGAGGATCACGTAGAAGCGTCGCTCGGAACCCTGCGCTTCGAGTCCACGCAAGCAGCGGCACAGATCCATTCCGCTGAATCCCGGCATGCGCCAGTCGGTCACGACCACGACCGGTTCCGGGCTGATGTCGCTCACGAACTCCAGTGCATCGGCCGCGTTCGAGTAGTACGAGATCCGGAACTCGCTTCCGTGGGAGCGCAGGCTGCGCCGCAGCCCATCGATCACATGCTGCTCGTCGTCTACGAATACGACACGCACTTCAGGGTTTCTCCGTTGGAGCGTCGCTCTCGTCCGGGCAGTCGGCACTCACCATGACGCGCAGGGGTTCCTTGATCTCGAGGTTCTGGGCGAAGTTCCGAAGGCGCTCCACCACCCCGGCCGAGACCTCCTGACCATGTGCCACGAGCAGGCGACCATCGACGGTTTCGACCGGATCGATCAGCACCATTCCCGTGCGGAGACTCAGCAGCGAGACCTCGCGAACTTCGGCGTCGGATCCGCCGCCATCGTCCTCGTTCGCGAGCGCGACGAGCACCTCGGGGTCGTACGCTCCCGATCGAGAGCGCAACACGTCGAGCGCAGTGTCGAATGGCATCCCCTGTGACTCGAGGAGATCGCAGTCGAGTACTGCGCGGAGGATTCGCGCGCCCACAGGAGTTTCGGTGCCGCTGATCGACTCTCCTTCGAATGGCTCGTGCTGGCATCGGAGGATGGCGCGCACGTCGTCGATGCGGGGAACGTCGGCGAGCAAGGCCTCCGCGACCTCGGGAAGACGTTCCAGGATCGCTTCCTCTTCGGGGCTGAGCTCGGCTCCTTCGTTCACGCGATCGAGGGTTTCTCCCGGAACCGTGACGTACGCCACCTGTGAGAGCATCGCGGCGAGGTCCATCTTCCAGCGCTCGACCGTGCCGAGCTGGTCGGCCACCCTCCCGGCGCGCTGCCGGGCGCGGTTCGCGCGGCCGAACGCCGAGGGCAACGCCAGGGCCAACGTCTCGGTGAGCATCTTGACGCTGCCGTGGAGGGTCTGCTCGAGCAGCACACGTTCGGCCGTCACCAGTCGGTGATGTTCCGCGGCGGAGTTCACGGCCGCGATGAGCGTCGATGGCGGGCATGGCTTCGAAAGGAAACGGAAGATGTTTCCCTCGTTCACTGCGGCCATCGCTGCGGCGAGGTCGGCGTTTCCCGTCAGCAGGATCCGGGTCGTGTCCGGTGCGCAGTCACGCACCTTCGACAAGAACTTGATCCCGTCCATCCCGGGCATGCGAAGGTCGGACACCACTACCGCAATTGATTTCGATTCCTCGAAAGCTCGGAGCCCCGATACGCCACCCTGGGCAGTCACCACCTCGTAGTGCTTGCGAAGGTGCCGCTTCAGACCGTCGAGGACGTTCGACTCGTCGTCGACGCAGAGAACCCTCGGTCGGGATTCGGAGCCCATCATTCGTCCGTACCCCTCGAAAGCACTTCGTCCGCGATGGCTTCCCAGCGTTCGAGTTCGCTCGCCAGGCCGAGCCGCTCGAGATATTCGAGATTGATCGCGGTTCCGCAGGTGGGGGCATCTTCGACTTCACGGAGGCGAGCGTCGACGATGGCGTCGGCGACGTGAACTGCGGTGAGGGGCCCCACGACCTCCTGAGGGAGAACGTCCGGCCGATGGTGGTAGGCCGCCACCTCCATGATGGAGTAGGGCAGACCCCAGACGCCCAGGAGATAGGCGCCGATCTCGGCGTGGGTGACGCCGTACAGATCCTGCTCGACCAGGTGAAGCGGCTCGGATCTCTCGCGGCCCGCTCGTAGGATCTCGCTGAAGCGCTCCGGGAGATGGGTCGCGATGACGAGCAGACCGATGTCGTGCAGCATGCCCGCGGTGAACGCCTCGCTGGCCTGACGCTTGTCTTCGAACATCTCTCTCGAGATGGCAGCGACCCAGGCCGACCGGGTCTGGAGATCGGAGAGCATCCTCGTGGTCTGCGCGTCGGCGTCGGCCGGAGGCTTGAAGACTTCGATCGAGAGCGCGAGATCTCGGATCATGTTCAGACCGAGAAACGACACGGCCTGGGAAACATCGGCGAGATTCTGGGGCAGGCCGAAGAACGACGAGTTCACGAGCTGCAGGAGCTTCGCGGACATTGCGACATCGGATTCGACGATCCGGGAAACCGTCGAGATCTCCACTTCCGGATCGGCGAGCGCCGACACGATCGCGGAGTAGGTCTCGGGTCGCGACGGCAGGGCATCGGTTTCGCCGATCAGTTCCTGGGTCTGTACGTCGTTCAGCAGTGCACTGAGTTCCAAGGCTCGCGTGACCGAGTCGCGTAGGTTCTCCGCACTGCACGGTTTGCTCAGGAACTGATGAGCGATGGGAACCGTGCGCATGACGCCTTCGAGTTCCGAATGCCCGGACAGCACGAAGCGAACCGTGTGCGGATGGAGTTCGACGAAATGGGCCAGCAGTTCGGCGCCGTCCATTCCCGGCATGCGCATGTCGGTGACGACCGCCTCGAAGGCGCACTCTTGCGCGAAGTCGAGCGCCTCGGCTCCACTGTTGGCGAACTTCATCTCCCATTCGCGACGCTGCGGCCTCAACATTCGCCTCAAGCCATCGAGAATGTTCGGATCGTCGTCGACGAACAGGATTCGCTTCACGCCGATGTCCCCTCCGCCACCTGCTCGACGCGATCGGGAATCACCAGGGGAAGCCGCACGCGAAATCTCGTTCCGCCACCGTTCCGATCTTCGACATCGATCGTGCCGGAGTGCTTTCCGACGACGACCGCCTGGGCGATGGCCAGACCCTGCCCCGTTCCCTTGCCAACGGGTTTCGTGGTGAAGAAGGGCTCGAACATGTTCTCCTTGATCGGATCGGGAATGCCCGGCCCGTCGTCTTCGACCTCGATGGCGACCCAATCGGTCCCCTCGCGTCGTGTTCGAATTCCGATATTTCCCTTCGCCGTGTCGTCTCCGCACTGTCTCTCGGAGAGCGCCTGAGCGGCATTGACGACCAGGTTCAACACCACTTGATTCAGCTCACCTTCGATGCACGGAACCAGGGGAAGCTCGCCGTCGAGATCGAGTTCGAGATGGGCCGCGTACTTCCACTCGCTGCGAGCGACGGTCACGGTGCTCTCGATCACGGCGTTGAGATCGATGGGAACACGCGTCGCCGAGCCCGGATGGGCGAAGTTTTTCATTGCCTGAACGATCTCGGTGATGCGGCGTATCCCGTCGCGCGACTGCGAGAGTGATTTCGGGATCTCCTCCTCGAGGAATTCGAGGTCGGCCAACTCGACTGCGTCCTGGACCTTCCCGATGAGCTCGTCGGTCAGCGATCCCGACTTCGCGGCCTGGTGGAGTGCCTGGTACTCCAGCAGCAACATGCGGAGGTCCCCGAACGATTCGCCGAGAAACTCCACGTTGTCGCCGACGAACTGTGCAGGAGTGTTGATCTCGTGCGCGACGCCGGCTGCCAGGCCACCGATCGCTTCGAGCTTCTGTGCCTGGAGAAGCTGCGCCTGGGTCTGAACCAATCGCAGGCCCGAGTTCAAGCGCGCGCGCAACTCGGCCGGCCGATAGGGCTTGCGCAGGAAGTCGTCCGCGCCAACGGAGAGAGCGTGTTCGAGGTCTCCCTCGTGGTTGCGTGCTGTGACGACCAACGTGTACACGAATCGATCCGACTCTTTGATTCTCTCCACGACCTGGAGTCCATCGATCTTGGGCATCTCCCAGTCGATGATCGCCAGGCCGATCGTGGGATCGCGAAGGAACCGGCCCACGGCGACTGCACCATCTTCGGCGAGGAGGGTTTCGAAACCCCAACTCGACACCATGTGCGAAACGAGCATCCGCTCGGCTTTCGAATCGTCCGCGACGAGTACCTTCATCGACCGATTTCCGTCCAGGTGTCGCATGACTGAACGGATGACCGGCTGAACGAGATGACCCGAAAACGAACGCCCGATACGCGTTCGAAGGCGAATCCGACGACTGGGCAGGGTCGTACTCAGGCGCGAGGCACGGTGCACCAGAGCACCGGTATCCACCCGGATTCGATCAAGAGGAAAGGACCCAGGGCGCCATCGGTGGATCCAATGAGCGAAAGGAGGCGCATCAGCGGAAGTTCCGCTCAGCTCAGCGCAACATCGCTCCGAGCGAGGCCCGCCACTGGTCTTCGAGATCTTGATAGAGCAGCGGCAGGAAGTCGAGGCTCAGGCCGAGTTCGAGCCAGGCCTCTTCATTCACGGGGGCGACGCGGTGTTCGCCGTTGCTGCCGAGGTCGCGGGCTTCGACGAGGAACTCGGCGATGTGCGTGACCTGGGCTTCCTTGGGGAATCGCTTCGCGCGCATCGGTTGGTGGTGCGCGCCGACGGCTTCCTGCAGCACGTCCGGGAGCCCCCAGAGCATCAGCAGTTCGCGCCCCACATCGGTGTGGTCGAAGCCGAAGACGGCGCGCTCGGCGGTGAGCAGGTTCTGTCTGTCTTCGGTGCAGCGCTTGACGATGCGCTTGAGCCGTCGACCGCCGCGCAGGTAGATGACGATGCTTCCGATGTCGTGCAGCAGGCCCGCGACGAAGAAGCGTTCGATGTTCTCTTCCTCTGCGTATTGGGCGAGCAGGCGCGCACAGACTGCCGTGGCGAGGCAGTGCTGCCAATAGCTCTCCATGTTGACGAAGTCGGTGGAGACGTCTTCGAACATCTCGATCACGCAGGTGGCGAGGGCGAGGTCGCGCACCTGTTGGGTGCCCACGATAGCGATGGCACGCGAGATCGTGTCGATCTCTCCCGGAAACGAGAACAGCGAGCTGTTCACGAGGCGCAGCAGGCGCGAACTCAGGCCCGGATCTTCCATCACCACCTTGCCGATCTCGACCGCCGACGCGTTGGGCCGTTCGATCACTTCGTTCACGCGACGGAAGACGTCGGGAAGTGATTGGATCTCGGGTGTGCCCCGAACGAATTCTGCTGCGCTCTGTTTCACGAGGCGGCCTGCTCGTCGGCTTCGCTGGCGGCTGCGTCTTCGCGGGCCAGGTTCACGCACTCCTCGTAGACGGCGCGTGCGAGGGGACCGTCGAGGTCGACGTGCATGAAGTGGTCTTCCAGTTCGGCTTCCTGCTCGGGAGTCAACGGCGGCGGTTCCGCACAGGTCTTGTTGGCCTCCCACGAATCGTCGGTGACGTACACGATGGGAATCTGCGCGTTGTCGATCACGGCGATCAGGCGATCGGTGAGCGCGGTATCCGGGCCGATCAGCATCCGCCCGTCGCGATCGACGGCGCCTGCTTCGAGAATCATGCCCGGGGCGAGTTTGGCGCGGAGTACGCGCAAGGGTCTCTCCTGCGTGAGCGGGTGTGGCGATTGGCTGTGATTCGGCAGTGCGCGATAGGGACTGAACGTCCCACGTCATCGAGGGTTGTGAGAAGTGGGGTCGATTGGCCGTCGCGTGGGCGGGCGGTTAGCGTTCACGCCTTCGGCTTCGCGGGCTGACGCGAAGGGTTGCGAGAAGAGATGGTGCCGAGCCAGGAACACAGACCTTCGACCCCGGCGATCGCGGGCATCGTGAACGTCACGCCGGATTCGTTCTCGGACGGCGGTCGCTACCTCGACCCCGCGCAGGCGATCGAACACGCGCGTACGTTGATGCAGGCCGGCGCCTCACTGATCGATCTGGGCCCTTCATCGAGCCATCCCGACGCGACGGACGTGACGAGCGACGTGGAAATCGAGCGACTCGAGCCGGTGGTCACTGCGCTTCGCGAAGAAGGCATCGCCTTCGGCGTCGACAGTTTCGAAACCGCTACCCAGCGCTTCGCCCTCGCACGGGGCGCACACTGGTTGAACGACATCCACGGCTTCTCGGACGAATCGTTCTGGGACGAACTCGCCGATGCGAGCTGCGATCTCGTCGTCATGCACGCGATCCAGGCGCGCGGGCGCGCGACGCGCGAAGAGGTCGACGCCGATGCGATCGTCGACCGCATGCTCGGCTTCTTCGAGAAGCGTCTGCGCGGGCTGGGGGATGCGGGCGTCGCCCCCGACCGCATCCTGCTCGACCCCGGCATGGGGTTCTTCCTCGGCGCCTCGCCCGAGCCCTCGATCGCGGCACTGCGCGCGCTACCGCGCCTGCGCGAGACGTTCGGTTGTCGCGTGTTGATCTCGGTCTCGCGCAAATCGTTCCTGGGTGCGATCTGCGAAACCGAAGGCGTGCCCCGCGCGATCGAAGAGCGACTTCCCGCGACGCTGGCGGCCGAACTCTTCGCCGCGCGCATGGGCGTCGACTGGATTCGCACCCACGACGTAAAGAGCCTCGCGGACGCTTTGCACACGACCGCGAGGCTCGAAAAGGTCTAGTGCGCGAGGTCTGAACTCGCGACGTTTCATGACGTCGTCTAGGCGCGCTGCCTCCGCTGACGGTGGTGGTCGCTGCGCTTGGAGCGCATCCCGCGCACCTGCTGCTTGAAACTCTCGAGTGCGTCGTGGAGCGCGTTTTCGAGGCGTTCCCCCGAGCACTTCGCCACGATTTCCTGGCCGCGCGCTTCGCAGGTGATCTTCACCTCGTGGTCGGTGTGCCCCTTGTGGCGACTGGGGTTTCCCGTGATGCGCACGTCGATCAGGTCACCCTGTCCCTGATCCGCCAACGCGTGCAGGCGCTTTTCGATATCGGCCTTGGCTTCATCGTCGACGAAATTCATGTGGTGCCAGTGGATCTCCAAGCCTTCTCCTTTCGGGTTGGGTTGACGGGCGACTCCGCCGCCCGCGCTGGAATCAGCTGTCGCGCTCCTCGGAGTCTCGTTCCTGTCCTTCCATATACAAGTCGCTTACGCGTTCGGGGCTCACACTCAGGAAGAGCGCTTCGGCGGTCGCGGTGACGCGGTCGTCGGCGAACACCTTGCCGCTCGCGTAGATCTTGCGGCCGTCGACGCGATCGAGCTGCGCGCGGAACTGCAACTCGGTGTGGAGCGGGGTGGGGCGTTTGTAGTCGACGGTGAGGCGGGCTGTCATACCCGGTGTGCCGGTCAGCGAGTGCACGTAGCCGAGCACCTCGTCGAAGGCCGCTGAGATGAAGCCGCCGTGCACGCAGGCGGGCGGGCCTTCGAAGGCCGAGCCGAAGATGGCCTGACCTTCGACCGTCATCTGGTCGCGGTCGGCCATCAGCGAGATCGGCGGCGAGAGCGGGTTGGCGAGCCCGATCAGCGGGCTGTGGTCGAAGAAGGCGGCGGCATCTCCCGAGATCGCGGTCTCGGCCCAGCCCTCGTACTTCGTGCCCTTGGGATACTCGGCGAGGCGACTCGCGTAGCGCTCGAGCGCCGTGGCGGCCTCGGCGAGGTCGGCTTCGGGCGCCTCGATCTCGACCAGCCGCGCGATCACCTCGCGCATCGCCTGGGCGAGGCGCCGACGTTCGGCCCAGGCGCCCGTCGCGTTCATCGAACTCGCATCCCAGTGGGTGAAGCGGCGGATGATGTCGTGGTCGCTGCTCACGAGCCCGCTCCGCGGTTGGCGCTCATGCTCTTCGTCATCGGCTCAGCGCTTTCGTGGGTAAACGGCATTTGATGAATCGAGGGTAGATCAGCGAAATCGGGGTGGCGACGAAAGCCGGGGTCCTTCGGGGACGAGGGCGCGCCACAACGAGTCAAATCGTTCCCGGGTTTCTCACGTTTTTCTCGGAGGGTGACCGGATATGTCACGCAGCCCTGGTTTTCTGGGGGTGTCCCGGGAGGCGGCGAAACCCGAATCCGAGCCGCCGGCACCTACCGGGCGAGCGACAGAGAGACAGAGAGAGACAGAGAGAGACGGACCAGGAGGTCAAGATGAGCGAATCGACCCAGATCGAAACGATCCGTACAAATGAACGAACAGTTTCTTCATTCCGCGCCAGAAACCCACGCACGGCTTCCGAAGGCTGTGAACTGTGCGGCTCGACGACCATCGAAATCGACGAGGTGGTCGCTCCCCAGCGCCTCGCGCTGCACGAATGCGGGCGTTGCCATCATCGTTGGACTCGCGCGCTGCGACCATCGAGGCCGCGCGCCGCACTGCGCAAGACGAAGCCGGCACTTCCCGCAGAGGTGGCGATCGCTTCGTGATAACGTCGCCCCATGCGCCTCGTTCTGTACACGGGCAAAGGCGGTGTGGGGAAGACGACGACGGCCGCCGCGACGGCGCTGCGCGCGGCGGAGTGCGGAAGCCGAACGCTGCTGGTTTCCGCCGACGCCGCCCATAGCCTCTCGGACGTCCTCGCCCGCAATATCGGGCCCGAGGTCGCGCGTGTCGCCCCGGGTCTCGACGCCATCGAGGTCGATGCGCGGGTCGAGATCGCGCGGCATTGGGGCCACGTACACGACTTCCTCGTTTCGCTCTTCCGCCACCAGGGCATCGAAGGCGTCGTCGCCGAAGAACTCGCCCTGATCCCCGGGGCCGAAGAGATCGCGACCCTGATCGCGGTCGACGAGTTCGCGCGCTCGGGCGAATACGACTTCGCGGTGGTCGATTGCGCACCCACCGATACGACCCTGCGCCTGCTCACCCTGCCTGATGTGGCGCATGGCAGCGTGCGACTCCTGCTGAAGCTCCAGCGCGCATTGGCCCGCGTGGTGACCCCGATCGCCCGCGGGCTCTCGGATGCGCCGCTTCCCGACAGCGAGGTCTTCCGCGAAGCCGAAGCCCTCGTCTACGAGAAGCTCGCGGGGCTGCGCGAACGGATCGCCGCCAAGCAGACGAGCGTGCGCCTCGTGGTGACGAGCGAGCGCATGGTGATCGACGAAGCGCGTCGGGCCTTCACCGATCTCTGTCTCTTCGGCCTGCACTGCGATGCCGTGGTGGTGAACCGCCTGCTCCCCGAGGCCGCGGCGCGCGAGAGCTTCTTCGGCGATTGGGCGAAGCTGCAGGAGGAACGCTTCGGCGAGATCGAGCGGGCTTTTGCGCCGCTGGCCACCCTGCGCGCCGAACTCGGCGAAGAGGAAATCATCGGCTGCGCGCGTCTCGGCGAGCACGCGGCAAAGACCTTCGGCGCGACGCCGCCGGACGCCGTGCTCTGTGAACCGCCCACGATCCGCTTCAGCAAGCGGAACGGCCGCGGCGTCGTCGAGGTGCCGCTCCCCGGCGCAACGCTCGACGCCCTCGACATCGCGAAGATCGACGACAGCCTCGTGATCAAAACCGCGAACGCGGCCCGCTCTCTCGCCTTGCCCCACACCCTTGCCTCGCACGACGTCGCGGAAGCGCGGCTCGGCGAGGGCGTCCTCAGCGTCTATTTCGACGCCCGGCCGGTCGGGGGCTGAACCGTGCGCGTGATTCTCCACGTCGGAAAGGGAGGAGTCGGCAAGACGACGCTCTCCCTCGCGACGGCGCTGGGCGCAGCCGAGGCCGGGCATCGCGTATGTGTGCTCTCGACGGATTCGGCCCACAGCCTGGGCGACGCCCTCGGCCACGGCGTCGGCCCGAAGCGCGTATCCATCGCCCCCGGCGTCGAGGCGCGCGAGGTCTCGGCGCAAGACGAACTCGCGGATTCGTGGCTCGAGATCCAGGCCTGGTTGCGCGAGTTGTTGCGCGACGAAGCCGACGACATGGTGGTCGACGAGCTGCTGGTCTTTCCCGGCCTCGAAGAACTCTTTGCCCTGCGCGCCGTGTGTGAAGAAGAGGCGCGCGGCGAAACCGACGTATGCGTGGTCGATTGCGCGCCCACTGGTTCGGCGCTCCGGATGCTTCGCTTTCCCGACGCCCTCGAAGTCTTCATGGACCAGATCTTCGATCTCGAACGTCGCGGCGCGCGCCTGCTGCGGCCGCTCTTGAGGGATAGCGTGATGGGGCGCCTGCTTCCGAGCGAAGCCTTCTTCGACGCGTTCGAGAACCTCTATCGCGACGTGGCCGACGTGCGCGCGCTCTTGACGGCACCGGCTCGAACCACAGCGAGGCTGGTCGTGAACCCCGCGCAGGTGGTGGTGGCCGAAGCGCGCCGAACCTTCGCCTACCTGAATCTCTACGGCGTGGCGACCGACGCGGTTCTGGTGAACCGCGTGCTTCCCGAACACGCGGGCCGGGGCTTCTTCGCCCGTTGGCACGAGCGCGAACGCGCGAGCCTCGAAGACATCTCGGCGTCGTTTCCGGTGCCGCAGTTCCGCGCGCCCCTGGCCGAGTGCGAAGTGATTGGTGTCGAGGCGATTGCCGGCCTGGCACGGGCGACCTTCCGGGGTCGCGACCCCGCCGAGGTGCTGGTCGACAACCAGCCCATCCGTCTGCGCGACCGCGCACGAGGCGCCGTGCTCGAAATCGAGCTTCCCGGCGTCAACCACGGCGACGTCGACCTCGCGGCCAGCGGCAGCGAGCTCTTCGTTTCCGTGCGCGACATCTCGCGCCGCATCGCCCTGCCGGCCTCACTCAGTGGCCGCCCCGTCGAAGCCTCGCGCCTGCGCCGCGGCATTCTGTCTATCTATTTCGCATAGACGACTGCCAACTCGGTGGCGCTTTTGTGCGACTTCCCATCGCCTCTGCGATTTTCGCGTGGTAGCGTCCCCAGCCGAACGACACTTGGGACATCGTCAGACGGACAAGCGCGGGGTTTCTGCCATAATCCCGACAGTCCGGTCCCCCACCACAATTCGCTTTCCCCCAGAGAAAAGCCTGGAAGAACGCGCGTGTCGCGTTTGGCGGGTCCGGAGAAACCCGGGTTCGCGCGGTTGGTCGATCGCTGATCAACGGATGGCCTGGACAAATGGGGATGCAGCGACGATTCGTTCAATTCGGAGTTAAAGCCAGCACCCCCCGACCCGAAAAGAAATGTGCAAGTTCCCGAAAGGGAGCCCGGAAGGTCGACAGTTTTCGCATGGCAGTCATGCGGTGGGGGGATGGTCAGTGCGCGGCGCTCCGTGTGATCGCGGCGGGCGGCTTCCCCTTTTCAAGGTAGGGGTCGCTATCGATATGCATGCCTTTTCAACGATGAACCGAGCGAAAGCTCGTGGCGTGCCGGGGGAAAGGGGAAGATCGCATCCAGCGATGTTCCGGCTTTCTTTCTCGGTATTCACCGCGATGCTCTGCGCGATGTCGTCGGCCGCAATGGCGGCCGAGGTCGTCGACATGCGACTCGGTCGTCACCCGGCCTACACGCGCGTCGTGTTCGAATTGGACGCGCCGGCGGGCTACAGCCTCGAGCAGAGCATCGGGGCCACGGGTGAGACCGAGTTGGTGGTGACGCTCGACGCGCGCGGACAAGACCAGAGCAAGACCTTGCCGCAATCGCTGGTGAGCGGGGTGACACTCGAGAGTGCCGGATCGCGATCCGTTGCGCGGATTCGCATTCCGAAGAGCGGCCTCCGGGTCAAGGAAATGATCCTCGGCGGCCCGCCGCGCATCGTGCTCGACGTGTTGGCTCCGATTGCGCCGAAGACGAAGACGGCAGCGGCACCGGCGCCGAAGGCGCCCGCAGCGACGAGCAAGCCGGTCGCCAAGGCCGCGCCCGCCGCCAGGACGCCCGCACCGACGCCGCCCGCATCGATCGCCGACGCCGCCCCGCCGGCACCGACGCGCGTTGCGACGCGGCCCAAGGCTACACCCGGACCCGCGGCGAAGCGCCCAACGCAACCCAAGGCACCCGCCAAGGCGGCGACGCCCGTTGCCAAGCCGGCCGCCAAGCCTGCTCCGGTGCCGGCGGCCAAGGTCGCCAAGGCGCCTGCGGCAAAACAGGCGCCTGCGGCGAAGAGCACGCCCGCCAAGACGCCGCCGCCGCCGGCTCGCAAGAAGCCCGCGAGCATCCCGGCTGCACCGGCGGCTGCACCCGCACCGAGCAACGATGGGCTCTTCACGCCGACCAACCTCGGCGGTGGACTCGCGCTGCTCGCACTGGTGGGTGGTGGCACCTGGTTCATGCTGAAGCGGCGCGGTGGCACGGAACTCATCACCGAAGAGGATCTGCAAGACGATCCGATGTCGGCCGACAACCCGTTCGCCACGTTGGGGGATGACTTCTCCGTCCCCGCCGGCGCGGAGACGGACGCTGCGGAAGCCACCGCCGAGGTGAGCTTCGGAGAATCGGAAGACGAACTCCCCGAAGCCAACGTGGTGGATGAGTTCGCCAGCGATGACGGCGATGCAGGTGACGAGGGCGAAGCGGTGATGGCCAGTACGGCCGTCGCAAGCGAGCCCCAGGCAGATCTTTTCGATACCGCGGTGACGGAAGCGATTCCGGCCGCCGACGACACGGACAAGCCCGGCGACGAAGGCGTCGGAGCGATGGGAGACGACATGGAAGCCTACGGAGATACGGTCGACGCAGGAATGGAATCGATGCCCCCGATGGGTGCATCTGCAGGTGCAAGTGACGACGTGATGCGCATGCTGCGCGAGTTCGAACAGCGCGTGGCGAGCCTCGAGGGCCGCCTCGACGAGGTGAGCGAGGCCAAGGAACGCCTCGAGCGCCAGGTCGCGGCACAGACCGAGGAGCTGCGCGTGCAGCGCGCGGCGATCGCCCGCACCCAGCGCGCCCTGCGCAACCTCTCGCGACCCGACGACGAATCGCCGACCGAACCGGCGCTTCGCGGCGACCCGAACGCCTAGGCGTTTCGAAGCGAAGCCGACGCCTCGTGCGTCGGTTGGATGAACAACGGCCCCCCGTCTTTCGAGGCGGGGGGCCGTTCGTTTTCGCGGCGAGGTCGTTCAGACGCTGGGGCTGGCCGATACAGGCGCCCCGGTTGCACCGCCGTATTCACCGTGGGGAAGGAAGACGGGTGTGCGACCCGTGTTCGAGGT
>JANQEL010000047.1 GCA_028278345.1 Myxococcota bacterium | reverse complement strand
CACCATCGACGAGCTGAACGCGGCGATGCCGCAGGAACAGGTGTCTTCCGAGCAGATCGAAGACACCATGACCATGATGTCCGAACTCGGCATCAACGTGGTCGAAGGCGACGACGACGGCGACAGCAACGACAACAAGGAAGGCGAGAGCAACGGACAGGTCGCCGCATCGGGCAACCTGGGCGACGACGATATCGGGCGCACGGACGATCCGGTGCGGATGTACCTGCGCGAGATGGGCAGCGTCGAGCTGCTGTCGCGGGAAGGCGAAATCGCCATCGCGAAGCGCATCGAGGCCGGCCGGGAAAAGATGATCGGCGCGCTGTGCGAGAGCCCGTTGACGATGCGCGCGATCTCGCACTGGCACGACGCGCTGGTGAACGAGGAGATCCTCCTGCGCGACGTGATCGACCTGGACGCGACATATGGCGGCGGCCCGGACGAGGAAGGACGCATCGTTCCGCCGCCGGCAGTGACGAATGGCGCGCCCAATGGTGCTGCGAATGGCGCCGCGAACGGCGCGGCCAACGGCACCGCGAACGGCGCGGAACAGCCCAAGTCCCCCGCCGATGCGAAGAAGATGAACGGCGCGAACGGCGCGGCGCAAGCCGACGGTGCATCGGACGACGACGATGACGACGAGGAAGAGGCGTCGATCTCGCTCGCCGCGATGGAAAGCGCGCTCAAGCCGCAGATCATCGAGACCTTCGAGCAGATTGCCTCGACCTACACGAAGCTGCAGCGCGCGCAGGACAAGCTCGTCGCGTCGCAGCAGCGCGGCGAGGAAGTGTCGAAGTCGACCGAGCGCACTTACGAGAAGCACCGCAAGGATCTGATCGATCTGATGGAGAATGTGCATCTCAACAATGCGCGGATCGAGCAGCTCGTGCATCAGCTCTACGAGCTGAACCGCTCGATGGCGCGGGCCGAAGGCCGCCTGCTCCGCAGCGCGCTCGGTTGCGGCGTGGAGCGCAGCCTGTTCCTCGAGAATTATTTCGGCAACGAGCTGGACCCGGCCTGGGCCAAGAATGTCGCGGATGCCGGCAAGAAGGGCTGGAAGACGTTCGTCAA
>JANQEL010000205.1 GCA_028278345.1 Myxococcota bacterium | reverse complement strand
GTCCTTCTGGCGGCCCGCCGGCCTCTCGGGGGTGAGCACGGTCGCTCGGCGGTCTCCCGCGCTCATGGGTCTCGAGTGCGCCCGCCGGCGCGAGGTCGCGCGTGTCGGGGCGCTCGAGCGAGATTCGCGGCGGTTCGATGCGATCGAGCTGGCGCACGCGCAGCGTGCCCACCTCGTCGCGTGCGGCGCGCACGCGCACCCGATCGCCCACCGCCGGGGCTTCCGCGCCGAGATCGGCTTCGAAGCGAAGGCGCCCGACTTCGATGGCTCCGGCTTCGCTGTCCACCACGTAGCCTTCGACATCGATGTCTGCGATCTCGGGTGCGAAGGCTTCGACACCGATCGGGAGTGCGGTCGCGTCCTTCCACTCGCTCCGCGCGGCGTCGATTCGCGTCGCGACGACCGATCCGTCCGGATGCCAGAGCCCGCTCACCGCGATGCGTGCACCCACTTCGACGCCACGCTGGTTCCCGGACAGCCCATCGACGACGCGCACGTCGACGTCATCGACGCGCAGGGAATCGACGTCGACCGATTCGACCGTGCCCACCACCGCGTAGCGGACGTCGATGCGAGTGGCGACTTCGTCGCTCGCTTCGACCCGCACGACCTGGCCCACGGCGAGGTCTTCACTCGAACCCGCGACGTCGGCCACGGTGACGGGCACATCCTCCTCGTACACGATGCGCCGGCCGTTCAGGCAGATGCTGCCGAACCCGGTGACGGTGCCGTAGAGCCCGGAGCCGCCGATTCCGTCCTCGTCCCCCCCGCTGCGTCCCGAGCCCCCGATGCCGTCTTCGTCGCCACCACCCGGGTCGCTGAATCCGGAGCCTCCGATCCCGTCGTCCGATCCGGAGCGTGCGAGTTTCGGACAGTCGGCCAGCGCGGGCGTGGCCGTCGCGTACGCCGTCAACGCGACAGCCAGAAGCACGGCGCGAAGCACCGCTGCGTACGATCTGCGACGACTAGTCATCGTCTTCCGCTTCCGTCGTGGCCTCGCTGTCGCTCGAGGCCGCGGCGTCCTCGTAGAAATAGACACCGAAGTTGATGCGCCTGCGCTCGCCCCCTTCCTCCGCCGTGTTCTTGATCTCCCGCGCGCGGTCGTTCACGCGCACGAGTGCATCCTGCCCGGCCTCACGCGCGAGATTCGCGAGTTCGGGTACAGCGTCGGCGGGCAGCGAGCCGTAGTAGGTGCTGCGCTCGAGGAAGGGGGGTGTGTCGGAATCGAGATTCGCGAAGGCGGCGCTCATGTGATCGCGCACGTTGCGGCCGATGAAGTGCGCCTTCTCGTCGAAACCCCGCGTCGGAACGAAACCGACGCTCCGAAGGCGAACCAGATCGTCTTCGTCGCATTCGACCAGACCCAGGCGGATCCACTCATCGAGGATCGAACGCGGATGCAGGTCGACGCTGACCGAGCGCACGAGTTCGTCGAAGGAGATCCCGTCGCTGCCCCGCGTTTCGCGCGGAAGGGCGCGCGGTTGCCCGTCCCGCCCCTGCCACGGCGAATCCCCCATCCAGCGCGCGATGATCTGTGCACCCAGGGTGATCGAGAACGGAGGCCCGCCCTCGATCGCGTCCTGCTCGCGAATGCGCTTCGCCTCGCGCCGGTGGATGCCCGTGAGCAGGCTGAGTCGGCTGAGCGTCACGCGCTTTTCGTCGAGCTGGAAGTCCCGCTCGGCCACCTCGATATAGAGGGACTTCAACAGATTCGAGAGGTAGCCGTGGTGGATCTGATGTCGGATCAGGAAGGCGACCAGCGGACGCAGCATCGCGCGCAACGCGATGAGGATCGCGCGGGGCGGTTCGCTTTGATGGGGACCGTCGGCTTCGCTCATGGCCTCGATGGAAACGGGAGTATCAACGATTGCCCGGCCGGAAGTGGATCGTCATCCCGACGCCGTAGTCGGGGCTGCCGTCCGTCAACCCGGCCAGCCCATACGGGCCAATCGACCAGACGGAGTCGAGCTTCATGCTCGCGAACCCGACGATATCGTGGCCATCGTCGGCTCCGCTCGTACTGGCCTGGGTCCAATCGTAGGAAGCGCCGAGGCTGAAGGTCGGGGTGATGCGGAAGCTCGACCCGATCGAGGTGTAGAAGCGATCGTCGAGGCGATCGGCGTAGAACTTGCGCCCGAAGCGCCCGAAGGGCGAGACGCGTCCGTAGCGCTGGAAGAGATCGAGCTGCGCGGAGAACGACCATTCGCCGCTGCCGAGGGAATCGTCACTCTCGGTGGGGGCCGAGACCTTGGTCGAGAGCTCCAGCCACGGCGCCCTGCGGTGGAAGGGCTCGATGAACCAACCGAAGCGCCCCGACATCTGTCCGAAGCCCCCAAGCCCGCTGCTTTCGATCGTCTCATTGCCGTCGGCATCGATGGCGATCGCCGATGGCCCGTCGACGTTGATGATCGGGATGGTGAACTTGAAGCGTGTTCGCTTGCCCGACGCCTCGACGGAGAAGGGGAGGAAGACAATCTCGGTGTCTTCTTCGATCCCGTAGTCGCCCCGGCTGTAGTCGACGCCGATGGAGTACTTCCAGCGCAGCCCGTCGTCGTCCCTGGCCAGGGCGTCGGTGGCGCTCGTGAGGCCGCATGCGAGGGCGGCGAAGAAGAGGAGTCGGATCGAACGACTGGAGATCGCGACGTAGGGGAGGGGAGTTCGGGTGTCCACGGGGTGCCTCCGGTGGAATTCAGCATGAGATGAGGCTCGAGAGGGGAGGGGGTTGGCAGCGGCGCGTGCCGTGGCGCGCCGCTGCACTCATCGGTCGCGCCTAGAAGCGGCGACCGAACCCACCCCCGCGCCCGCCGCGCTCCGGGCGTTCGAAATCGCCCGAACCCGCACCGTCGGGGCGTTCGATGCCTTCGGGTCGTTCGCCGCGTTCGGGGCGCTGCGGCCGCTCGGGCAGTTCGAAGTCGTCGTCGAGGCCAAGGGTCTCGCGCACGAAGTCTTCCCGGGCGTCGTGCAGCAGGTCGCGCTGCTCGTCGGTCAGTTCGTTGCGACGCGGGATTTCCGCGTCGTCTTCGAGGCCGAGGACGTCGCGGATGTGATCGGCGCGTGCCTCCTTCAGGAGATCGCGCTGCTCATCCGTGAGGTCTTCCCGCGCGGGCAGCTCGTCGTCGGGACCGAGCCCGAGGGTTTCACGGATCTGCTCTTCGCGTGCGTCGCGCAATGCATCGCGCTGCTCCTCGGTGAGGACCGGAGTCGGCTCCTCGACTTCGGCGACGTCTTCCTGAGCCGAAGCGACGCCGCTCGAGACGAAGAGCGCCGTCACGATGCCGAGTAGCCGCGTCTGCCAACTGCATTGCTGAGATCGAAGGTTTCGCTTCATGTCCATCTTCCTTCTTTCATTCATTGTTGTTCTGTGTTCGTGGCCGGCCTTGCGCCCTGCTCCGACCGGCTGGTCGTTCGAACGACTAAATGGGAGTTCGTCCCATTCACGATCAAACTAAATGGGAAAATCTCCCACGTCAAGCGCTAGGGGCGTAAAGAACCGTAAAGGCGAGTTTTCGGTGCAATTCCAGTGCGTTACGTTCGCGCCCGACCGGCGGCGCCCCGAACGGTCTGCACTTCGAATCCGATCGGGGAGGCCCGCGGCTCATGAGCCAGGCCGCCTTCAAGGCGCACATGCACAAAGCCGTGATCAGCAATTTCCTGATCAATGTCGCGATCAACGCCGGGATCGCGTGGTGGCTGCTCGAGCAACACGAAACGCTCGTGGCGTGGCGCGCGCCCGCGTATGGCCCCGACCTCGTGATCACGGGCTTCCTGCTGTGCGCCATCATCGCCGCCATCGCGATGGAAACCAGCCGCCGGCAGGCGGCGAGAGGTGAGCTCTCGGTCGATCCGGAATCGTGGCCCTCTTTCGAGGTTCTCTCGCATCTGGGTCGCGCGAAGCTGACGGCTCTGGCGGGTGTGACAGGCGCGGTGGCGAGCGCGCTCCTCGCGTTTGGCGTCGCCCTCTCCGTCACGTCGATGAGCGTCCTCGCGTACGCCGGGGTGAAGGGGCTCTGGGCTGGCCTGCTTGCGGCCGCGGTGGTGGGGCCCGCCATGGTGATCGGGACGCTGCTCGGCGCCAGCACCGGGGCGTCGCCGGGTCGCTAGGCTCGCAGGTCCTCGAACACGAATCCCAAGGAGATCGACGTCATGATCAAGCTCTACGGCCTCAAGATGAGCAACTACTACAGCCTGACCAAGGCCCTCCTGATCGAGAAGGGGGCCGAGTTCGAAGAGGTGAAGGCGCCGCCCTCACAGGACGAGGCCTACCTCGAGCGTTCACCGATGGGGAAGATGCCGTCGATCGAAGTCGACGGTCGCTACCTCTCGGAGTCGTTCGCGATCTTCCACTACCTGGAGAACACCCATCCCGAACCGGCGTTGTTGCCGGCGGACGCCTTCGAGGCGGCCAAGGTTCTCGAACTCGCGCTGCACATGAAGCTCGACGTCGAACTCGTCGCCCGTCGCTGCCTGCCCGAGTTGCTCTTCAACAAGCCGGTCAGCGACGAGACGAAGGAGCAGGTGCGCGACGATCTCGCCAAGGGGATCAAGGCGGTCGAGCGGCTCCTCGTGTGCGACCCCTTCGCCGCGGGGAGCGAGTTCACCATCGCCGACCTCTACGTCTTCTACGGCATGGGCCTCGGCGGCATGCTCGCGAAGAACGTGGTCGGCGTGGACCTGCTGGCCGACCAGCCGGATCTCGCCGCATTGCTCGGACGACTCGCGGAACGCCCGAGCATTGCCCGCGTGGCCGCCGAGCAAAGAGGCTGATGCGAGGCGCTTCGCGCCGCGCTCGTCAGGGGCCGGTCAGGGCCTCGGGTAGGCCGCGTCCCATCAGATCCTCGAAGTTCTCGCGGTAGAAGCGCTCGCGAACTTCGGGGGTGTGCGCTTCGACTTCGCGGTCGAAGCGCCCGAGTGGGTTGCGTCCGCCTTCGACATGGGGGTAGTCGGAGGAGAACATGCACACCTCCGGTGCGCTGTTCTCGATGATCCAGCCCGTGGGTTCGGTGGGGTAGGGGGTGACGCGCACCTGACGTCGCACGTACTCCGAAGGGCGCAGTGAGAGCTTCTGCAGCCGATCCTCGTGACGGCCGAAGGCATCGAAGGCGGCGTCGAGCTGTCGCATGAAGCCCGGCACCCAGACGGCGCCGAGCTCGACGACGCCGACGCGGAGTTCGGGGAAGCGCTCGAGCACGCCGTCGATGATCCACATCGCGAGGGTCTGCATTGGGAGCGACGGGATCGCCATGTAGCTCACCGAGCGGAAGTTCTCGCCACCTCCGTGGACGTCGGCCTGGGGCGGGAAGCCGTTGTTGCGATGTTGGGGCGGCATCATGGTTTCGGCGTTGGCGACGTGAAGCAGGATTGGGATGCCGGCTTCCTCGGCGCGCGCCCACACCGAATCGAGTTCTTTGTGGCTCGGCGCATGATCGGGAGGACACTGGTAGGAAACCAACAATGCACTGGCGCCGAGTTCGATGGCTTCTCCGGCCGCGGTGCCCGCCCGTTCGAGGGAGACCAATGGCACGTAGGCCACCGGGAGTAGCCTCTCCTCTTCGGCACAGAAGGCGGCTTGCGCGCGATTCGCCGCCGAAGCGAACTCGTACACCAGGTCCACCTCGCGCCGCAGCTCGAGCCCCTCGAGGGCGCCAGTGAGCAGCGTGGGAAAGAGGAGCTGACTACGGAAGCCGAGCAGGTCGAGCGCCTGGCTTCGGTCCTTCGCATCGAAAGAGCCCGTCGCGCGCCAATTCTTGCGCGCCATCAGCTCGTCGGCATCGCTCTCCCGGTATGCGGGGTCGCTGTGGAGCGCCCGAGCCCGTTCGATCTCGCTCACGGTGAGGTTCGCGCCGCCGATCGCGAAGTTCTTCTTCAAGTGCTCGGTCACCCGTTTCGTTCCGAAGCCCTCGAGCCAGTCGGGGGTTTCCATGATGTGCGCGTCGGCGTCGTGGATCGCGCGACCTTCGACGTAGGACATGAGGGCCTCCTGGAGTTCGTTGGTTCAACCGAGTGCGATGAAGCTCCCGTTCCGGGTGAGCGGACGTTCGAAGCGAATGTCGACGAGGGCCGTGCCGCCGACTTCGTCCATGAACTCGCGGCAGGTACGTTGGGTGACCTCGTCCTGTGCAGCGAGCCAGTCGAGACCGCGTTGCAGAACCCACAACGGGTACAACGCCGCGCCGTGAGTGATTTCGCGCCCGCGAAGCTTCGAGACGAACTTCCCGATCACCGGTTCGTCGGCCTTCTCCGATACCGGCGTTCCCGCGGCGGTGTCACCCTGGTCGACGACCCACTCATTGTAGATGCGAGCGCTTTCAACCAGCGGGGCCGCGCTATCGGCGATGCAGAGCGAGAGCAGCTCTCGCGTTGTGTCCGGAATGGCGTCTTCCGCGGCGTAACGCACCTCGAACTCTGCGAACTCCGGGGATTGGATCTCCGGCGCGTTCATCGCCTCGGTCCAGCGGAAGACGCGCGGTGCGCGCTGCTTCATCAGGGTGGCGGGGACCGGGTCGCGGGCCAGGTGACCAAAGAGCGGCCCCATCAGGCAGTAGTCGGCCGAGCTGGGCAGGCCACCGAAGAGGTAGGGCGTCGTCGTGAAATGCGCTTCGAGGATGCGCAGGGCATCGAGGTAGATCTCTTCGAAGGCGGGGAGCACCTCTTCCGTGGCGCCCATGCCCGCGCGCTTCCCCTCCATCCGGTCGGCGATGACGCGCCCGTAGTGATCGAGTTCGTCGTCGCTTCCCTGCGGCTTGAAGGAGCGCCCGAACTCGCGTCCAACGAAGCCGTAGTTCTCCTCCATGTAGTTCCAGCGATAGTGCCATGCGGGGCGTCCGAGCCAGCCGTCGAAGAGCACCTCGAAGAGCCGCACCGCGAGTTGTTGTCGCGGCCCCGATGGATAGGCGGGAGGGTCGGGATGGAGTGCCTCGAGGGCATCCGAGATCGCGATCGTGTCCTGGATGACCGTGCCGTCCGCCAGCTCGAGTTGCGGGATGCGATGGTTCTGGCTCGTCGGGCGCACGTGCTCGCGAAAGCGCGGATGAGCGGGAAGGCGTTCGACGAAGGGGATCCCCTTCTTGCGCAGATACGCCCGCGTCTTGGCCGTGGCGTAGGAGGCGTGGGAACCGTAGAGGAAGCAGGGGGCGGTCATGAGGGCCTCGCGAGTTTCGCTACCCGGACGCGGCCTCTGCCTTCGCTGGCTCCGCGTCCCGGCGGAAGAGCAAAGCATAGAGCGAGGGGACGAGGAAGAGCGAAAGCGGGGTGGCGAGGCCGAGGCCTCCCATCACCACGAGCGCCATCGATCGCCAGAACTCGCCGCCGAAGAGCAAGAGCGGCACCAGGCCGAGGATCGTGGTGAGCGTGGTCATCAGGATCGGCCGCGCGCGGGCCACGGCGGCGCGTACGATGGCGTCGCTCAGCGCGTCGCCGCGTTCGCGTTCGAGGTCGATGCGCTCGATCAGCACGATGCCGTTGTTCACGATGATGCCGGCCAGGCTGAAGAAGCCCAGCATGGCGACGAAGTCGAGGAACGCGCCCGTTGCGAGCAACGCGAGGGTTCCCCCCACGACCACCAGCGGAATCGTGGCGAAGATGATGAACGGGCGGCGGAACGAATTGAACTGCACGATCAAGATCATCACGATGCCCGCGAGGCAGTGGGGCATGAAGGCGAAGAGTGCGCTGTTGGCCTCGTCCGACGCGCGTAGCTCGCCGCCGAGATCGAGTTCGTAGCCGGGCGGCAGGTCGATTGCGTCGAGCGCCGGCGTCATCGCGGCATGGAGCTCCGAGGCCTGCATCTGCGGATGGATGCCGCGCAGTGAAATCGTGCGTCGTTGATCCACGCGACGGATCTGGCTGGGCTCGACCTCGCCGGTGATGTCGGCGATCTGCACGAGGGGAACCGGGGCGCCAGTCGTGCTCGAGAACAGGGTCATGGCGCGGAGCCCGTCGATGTCGTGCGTATCTCGAACGGCCCGGATGACGATCGGGATGACGGCGTCGCCCTCGCGGTAGTCGCTGACGTGATAGCCGTCGAAGTAGGCCGAGAGCGCGCGCGCGACATCCTCGCCCGAAACGCCCGCGAGCCGCGCGCGATCCTGGTCGATGTCGACCTGCAACTTGATGACGGGGTTCTCCCAATCGTTTCGAACGTGACGCACGCCCTCGACGTCGCGGAAGGCCTCTTCGATCTCCCCCGCGATCCGGCCCAGGACTTCGCTTCGGGCGCCGCTCGCGCGAACTTCGACAGTGCCGGTCGGGGTCGAACCCAGAAAGAGCTTCTCCGCGCGCACCCGGGCTTCCGGTAGCGCTCTCGCGGCATGGGCTTCGATGCGCCGCATCACTTCGTCCACGTCGGCTTCCGCGAGGGTGTTCACGACGGCGAAAGCGACGTTCGAAGCCGGATCGGGGGGAGAGAGTGCGAGGAAGAAGCGCGGTCCGCCCGAAGCCACGTAGATCACGTGGCTCTCGACGTCGGGGCTGGCTTCCTCGTCCTCCAACCAGTTCGACAGGCGCTCGGAGACTCGCAGGGTCTCTCGCACGTCGGCGCCCGCCGGCAGATCGAGATAGACGACGAACTGGCTCCGGTCGGAAGCCGGCATGAGCCGCGCGGTGACCTGTCCGAGTCCGACGAAGGCGAGGATGATGATCAGCGCGATCGCGACCAGTACGGACCCTGGGTGGCGCAGGCTCACGCGCAGGGCGCGCGCATAGAGCCGATAGGCCCGACTGCTCTGCTGAGCCGCATCGTCGTTCGTCGTCGACACGTGGGACGGCTTCAGGAACCAGTAACAGACTGCGGGCAGCACCGTGATCGAGAGCAGCCAGGATGCGCCGAGAGTCGTCGTGACCACCTGGGAGAGCGCGCGGACGAACTCGCCGGTGACGTTCTCGGCGAGATAGAGCGGCATGAAGGCCAGCACCGTCGTGATCGTCGAAGACAGGAGCGGGATGCCGAGGGAACCCGCCGCGCCGACGCACGCCGCAAGTCGCTCTTCGCCGCGTTGCAGGCGCCTTCCGATGTCCTCGACGATCACGATGCCGTTGTCGACCAGCAGACCGAGGGCGATGATGATCGCCGCAATCGAGATGCGGTGAAGCGGCACTTCCCAGACGAACATCGCGAGGATCGAGCCCAGGATCGAAAGCGGGACGATGGCTCCGACGATCACGCCGGTGCGAAACCCGAGGAACAACATCACCACGGCCAGCACGGTCAGCACCGTCTGCCCGAGGTTCGTCACGGCCCCGTCGATCGACGCCTGCACGAGCGGAGGCTGCCAGGTGACGAGGTCGAGGGACATGCCCACGGGCAGCTCGTTTCGCAGCTCAGCGAGCCGCGCCTCGAATTGTCGGGCGAACTGCGAGATCGGGACCCCCGAGATCATCGACGCGCCGAGCACCACGGCTTTCCGGCCGTTGAAGCGCACGGGTTGATCGGGTGGGTCGACCACGGCTCGGCGGACGTTCACGATGTCCCCGAGGTAGACGACGACATCGCCGCCGCCGGCTTCGATCGGAACGTTGGCGATGTCGTCGATCGATTCGAACATGCCCGAAGGCTCGATGGGCAGCGATTGACCGTCGATCGAAAGGGAACCACCCGGAGCAACGATGTTCTGCCCCACCAGGGCCTGGATCATCGCGCTCGGTGAGAGTCCGAGTTGTTCGATCTTGCTCGGTTCGAAGTCGAGCCAGATGCGCTCGTCCTGTATGCCGAAGAGGTCGACGCGGCTCACGAGCGACAGAGCCCCGAGTTCGTTTCGCAGGTAGCGCGCGACCGCCCGCATCTCGCGTGCGTCGAACTCGGGGCCGGTCAGCGCCAGCGTCGCAACCGACACCCGGCCGTAGTCGTCGTTCACGAATGGGCCCAGGGTCCCGTCGGGCAGTTTCGAAGCGGCGTCTTCGAGCTTCGTGCGCAGGTCCTGCCAGATTGGCGCGAGGTCGGTGTAGCGGTCGTGCACCGTGACGGTGATGCGCGACGAACCGTTCAGCGAACTCGAGTGGATTTCCTTGACCTCGGTGAGCTGCTTGATGGTCTCTTCGAGGGGCTCGGTGATCAGCTGCTCGACGCGTTCGGGCGCCATGCCGGGATAGCTCGCCCGCACCTGGGCGCTGCGGATCGTGATCTCGGGATCTTCCTGGCTCGGCATCGCGTCGAAGCTCGCGATGCCGGCGAGGGCGAGGGCCAGGATCGCGAAGATCGTGACGCGCGAAGAGCGGATGCTCTGCTCGGCGGCGAAACGCATGCGTCGCGACTACTCGGGGGGCGCCCAGACGGTGGCCGGCATGCCGTCGTGCAGGAAGGCCACGCCCGCGACCACGACCTGATCGCCGGCCTCGAGCCCGCCGCCGTGCACGACGATGTCGTCTCCCCTCGGCGCATCTGCCTCGACGCGACGGAGCACGACCTGCGACTTCGCCGGATCGAATACATAGATGGGGATCGTGCTGCCCGGGCCGTCGCCCATGGTCGATTCGCGCGTGGCCACGGCCGAAAGGGGAATCGCGAACCCGCCGGTGGCTCCCTTGCCGCTCGCGAGTTCGAACGTCGCGGTGGCGGTCATGCCGGGGCGGGCCGGGAGCTCGCCCGGTTCGAAGGCGATGGCCACGCGAAAGCTCCCGCCCTCCGCCGCTTCGGCTGCCACCTCGACCACCGAACCGCGCAGCTCGGCGTGATCGAGTTCGGGGATCTCGATCCCGATCGAGTCGCCATGGTGGACGAAGCGAAGGACCTGCGCGGGAACCAGCACCTGGAGTTCGAGGTTGTTCTCGCCCTGGAGACCGAATATGGCCTGGCTACCCGAAACCTCCGCAAAGGCATCGATCTCGCGTGAAGCGATCACCCCGGAGAACGGTGCCGTGAGCTGCGTGCGGTCGAGATCGCGCGTCGCGGTCTCGACATCGGCTTCGGCTCCCGACGCCTCGCTCTCGGCGACCTGCAGGCTCACGCGCGCCGAGTCAACCTCGGTCTTCGACGCGAAACCCTGGGCGAGGAGCTTCTCGCGGCGGTCGAGTTCGGAGCGCGCCTCCTGGAGTTTTCGCCGCGCGGCCGAGAGGCGTGCACGGGTCACGCGCAAGCGATCTTCGAAGGGCGCCCGATCGAGGCGCGCCAGGGGCTGTGCTTCGGCGACGCGATCCCCGGCGCTGACCCAGATCTCCTCCACGGTCCCGGCGACGCCGAAGCTCAACTGGCTCCGCTTGCCGGGATGGAGGCGACCCGACACCAGGCGCGTGGCCGGGCGGTTCGCTTCGTCGAGAGTGATCACCTTGACGGCGCGTATCGGCGGCGGGGCTGCGACTTCGGTTTCAGCGCACGCGACGAAGAGTGGGATCAAGAGGGCGGCGCGAAGGGTCTGCGATGCGGGGTTCAAGCTCGATTCCTTTCGGCGGATCGCGCTGGATCCGCGGGCAGAGCATGCCAGCGGAGCGTAGAGTGTGCGAGCTTCGTTTGAGCGCGCCCGCGGGAGTACCGAGTGAAGTCGTTGTGGAAGTCGATGAATCGGGTCGCAGCGATGTCTGGCGTGGCCCTACTGCTCGTGACGGTCGAGGCCGGGGCATCGAGCGAGTTCGTGCGCACCCACGGTCCTTTCCTCGCGAAGGCGTCGAAGCCGAAAACGCCCTTCGAGCTCAAAGGGTCGTTCCAACCCGACGTCGGAATCGACGACGCGGACGTCGAGTCGAACCTCGCCCGCGCGCGATTCGACCTGCGTCATCTCTACGGCGTGAACGAAGACGTGGCGATCCACCTGGGCGCGGGCTTCGGCATCCGCCACTACGACTTCGACAGCGATGTCGCCGCCGACGAACAGCTGTGGGAGATCGGCCTGCGCCTCGGTACGAGCTTCTTCGTGAGCGACGACCTGATGTTCAGCCTCAACTTCACCCCGGGCGTCTTCTCGGATCTCGACGATTCCCTCAGCGGTGGCGACTTTCGTTATCAGGGCAGCGCGCTCGGGCAGTACGCCGTCGGCGAGGCGTGGGTGCTGAAGCTCGGCCTGGCGGTCTCCGAAGATTTCGAAGAGCTGCAGGTGATTCCGCTCGGCGGCTTCTCGTGGCGGGGCTCCGAGCGTTTGCGGGTAGATGTCCTGCTGCCGCGTGAGCTTACCGTCACCTGGCTCCCGATCGAGGATCTTCCCCTCGCCTTCGAACCGGGTGTGGTGCTCGAAGGGCAGCAGTACCACATCGATACGCGTGGGGCGGACGCGGACATCCAGATCCAGGACGTCCGGGTGCAGTGGCTCACCCGGTACACGATGAAGAGCGGTGTCTCGAGCTGGCTCACCCTCGGTGCGAACGTGCGCGGCAAGTACGAGTTGCAGCGCAGTGGGAGCAACGAGGATTTCGACCAGGAGCCCTCGTTCTTCGTCGGCCTCGGCATCGGTGGGCCGCTCTGATCGGGTTTGCGATCCTCGGGGCATGTTGCGCGAGTTGCTCGACCATCCCCAGGTGACCGAAGTCTGCGAGCTGCGCAGCCGCTTTGGGGTGATGGCCTACCACGGGGGCAACCTCGAGCGGGGAACCGACGCCGTGGCGCGCGAGGTGGCGGGTCGTGCCGGGGCGTCGTACTACGCGCTCCTGCAGCAGCGCCCCCTGCGTCGTCATCTCTCCTCGACGCACTTCGATCCTTCCCATTCGAAGGAGATGACGCGCTTCTTCGACCATGTCGACGTGGTGATCACGATCCACGGCTACGGTCGGCGCGGCTATTGGCGGCATCTGCTGTTGGGCGGGCGCAATCGCGCCCTGGCGCGCCATGTGGCGGCCCATCTGCGCGACGGTCTTCCGCGTCGATATTCCGTACTCGACGAACTCGAAGCCCTGCCCGAGGGGCTCCGGGGACAGCACGTGCGCAACCCGGTGAATCGCCCTCCGCAACACGGCGTACAGATCGAACTCCCACCGAGCATTCGCTGGAACATGCGCGCATGGGGCTGGTCGGGTCACGAGGGTGTGCCCCACAGCCGCGAGCTCGATCGCCTGATCGATGCGCTCAGCGCGGCGGTCTCGGCCTGGAGCGTCGAGGTCTAGCCCTGGCGCGTGCGCTTCAGGGAGCGAGCTCTTCCTCTTCGAACGCGCCCAGGATCGCGCGCGTGCCCTCGATGGCTTCGACGATGTCCGCGCCGCCGTCTTCTTCGTATGCGATCGCACAGGCGTCGAGGGCTTCGCGGTGGGATTGCGAAGCGGTGAGCGCGAGACAGGTGTCGACGGAAGCCGGTCGCGCGGTCGACTGCGGGGGAGGGGCCGTTTCCCAGTACGGCGAGGCCTGGTCGATGTCGGCCTCGGGGAGATTCCCGGTCGTGCCGAGGCGTCGCAGGCCGACGCAATCGAGAGAGCCGATCACCACGATTGCCGCGGCGATCGCCACGACGCCCCAGCGCGTCTTCACGGATGCAGCGCGATCGCGCGGCATGTCAGTACGCCTCCCGCATGTAGATCACCGGATCGCGGCCCTTGTAGATGCCGAAGGTGACGATGCCCTGCTGCAGCAACAGGTAGTCGTGGAAGGTCTCGACGGTGTCGCCGCCGAG
>JANQEL010000202.1 GCA_028278345.1 Myxococcota bacterium | reverse complement strand
CGGCGCTGCCGAGCCCCGCGTGACGCGCCAGCCCGTGCACCGCGTGATCGCGACTCGAGAACACGGAAAAGCCCGACTCGATCAGAAAGCCCTCGTGTTCGCGCACGCGCGCGCGGCCGCCGGGCTCGCTCTCGCGTTCGAGCACCTCGACGTCGTAGCCCGCGCGCTCGAGACGCCATGCGCAGGCGAGCCCCGCGAGCCCTGCACCAACGACGAGCACCGAAGGCACTAGCCCGATCCTCCCGCGGCCGACGCTTCGACCATGCGCGCCACCTGCTCGACCAGCGCGCGCGGCTGAAACGGCTTGCGCAGGAACGAGGCACCGAGCTTCTCGATGCGCGCGCCGAGCTCCGGCGTCGGCATGTCGCCGCTCGAGAACATCATCGGCATGTCGGGCCGATTCGCCGCGAGGTGATCGATCACCTCTTCGATGCCGTTGGGCGGAATGAAGACGTCGAGGATCGCCCCGTCGATCGCGTCCCCGTGCTCATCGAGCTGGGCCTTGGCTTCCTCGCCATCGGCTGCCGTCAACGTCGTGAAGCCGTCGCGCTCGAGGACGCGCGTGATCAGGCGCAGGAGCGGCGCTTCGTCGTCGACGATCAGGATCGTGCCACGCGCCGTGTCGGTAGGCATTGCGCGCATCATAGACCGCGGGGGCTGCGCACGGCAGCCGTGAGTGCTGCAATCGGGTCACTCCGTCACATTGTCCCCCGCGCGGAAAGGCGTACCCTGATCGCGATGTCTGCGACGGATCCACGAAGCGACGCCGCGGCGACGGACGCCGAAGTCGAAGCGCACGTGCGCGCGATTGAAGCCAATGGCTACACGCTGCTCGAGAACGCGATCGAGCCCGAATTGATCGATGGGCTGAATGAAGCCCTCGCCCGACTCGAACGCGATCTCGAAATCACTCCCGCCGACAACGACTTCGAGGGGCGAGAGACGGTTCGCATCTACAACCTGCTTGCCCACGACCGCGCGTTCGAGCAGGTGCCGGTGCACCCGGCCGTGCTCCCCATCGTCGAGGGCGTACTCGACCCGGGTTGCCTGATCTCTTCGCTGTCCTCGATCGACATCGCTCCCGGCGAGTCGAAGCAGATGCTGCACGCCGACGACCAGCTCTACGCGTTGCCACGGCCCCACCCCGCCATCGTCTGCAACACGATGTGGGCCCTCACCGACTTCACCGAGGAAAACGGTGCGACCCGGATCGTGCCGGGCAGCCATCTCCGCGATCACTCTCCCGACCCGACCGCCGATCCCGAGAGTTTCGAAACGATGCCCGCCGAGATGCCTCGCGGCAGCGTGTTGATCTGGAACGGCAGCCTGTGGCACGGCGGCGGTGCGAACCGCACCGACCAGCGCCGCACGGGCATCGCGATGAACTACTGCGCGGGGTTCATCCGTCAGCAGGAGAACCAACAACTCGGCATACCCACCGACGTGGCGCGCGGTTTCTCCAAGCGACTCAAGCGCCTGGTCGGCTACGGGGTGTATCGCTCGCTGATCGGACACATCGAAAAGCGCGACCCCATTGAACTGCTGGGCGACGTGACCAAGCTCCGTACGGTCTGGGACCGCTAGAGCGGTTCACGGGTCTTTGCGCGTTTTCGCGCACGAAACCCACGAACCCTCCAGGGGCCCGTGGACACCCACATGACGCGTGCCCGTCGCGAGCCGCCTGAAGGCCATGCGCAGCGGCGGTGCGCAGCCTGCGCCGAAGCCCGGAATCGCACCGGCAGCACGCCCGCAACGCGGGTTCGGGCCCCGTCGCATTTGCACTACAATTCTCAGATTCTCCTTCCCGAGCACCGATAAGGACGCCGATGTACGAGGCATTTTTCGGCTTCCGTGAGCCGCCTTTCTCGCTCACCCCCGATCCGCGATTTCTCTGGCTTTCCGATACCCATCAGGAAGGTCTCGCCACGCTTGTCTACGGGATCACCCGTCACAAGGGCTTCCTGCTGCTGACGGGTGAGGTCGGGACGGGCAAGACGACGCTGCTGCGCGCGGCCCTCGCCCAGATCCCGCCGGACACCGACACGGCGCTCGTGCTCAACACCGTCGGGCTCACCCCGATGGATCTGCTCAAGCTGATCGCCGCCGAGTTCGGCATCGAGGGCACCCTCGAGAGCACGGCCGACTACGTGATCGCGCTGAACCGCATGTTGCTCGAGCGCCTGCGCATGGGCCGCAACACGGTGCTGATCATCGACGAAGCCCAGAACCTCGACATGGAGACCCTCGAAGAGGTTCGGCTGCTCTCGAACCTCGAGACCGATACCTCGAAGCTGATGCAGATCGTGCTGACCGGTCAGCCCGAGTTGCTGCGCATGCTCTCGAGCCCGGCCCTGCGCCAGTTGCGGCAGCGCATCGCGGTCGAGCACCACATGCAGCCGCTGACTCAAGACGAGATCCACCCCTACCTCGCGCACCGCATGGCGGTGGCGGGTGCGAATTTCGACGACGTCTTCGAGCCCGGCGTCGAGGCCCCCTTCTTCCAGTTCTCGGGGGGCTGCCCGCGCTTGATCAGCCTGCTGGCCGATCGCGTGCTGCTCTCGGCGTACGCGAAGGGCCTCAAGCCCATCGGCGCCGACTTCGTCGAAACGAAGGCCAAGGACATGGAATCGATCCGGCAGGCGAGCCTGCCGGCTTCGGGCGGTCCGGGAGGCGGTGGTGGGTGAGATTGCCGAGGCGCTGAAGAAGGCCAACGAGGCGGTCGACGCGAACGATCCCGCCGAGCAGACGCCGACCCTGCGCCACAACGAAGAGACCTCGGGCGAGATCACCGCGGCGCTTTCGCGCGCGCAGGCCGTCGGGGCCGGGCTGCTTCCCAAGGATCCGGGACATACGGGCGAGACGGCTCGCACTGCGGCGCCCACGCGGCCGAGCACGCAACCCGTCACGCCCGTGATTCCCGAGAACCTCGGGCGCGTGATCTTCCACGTCGAACGTCATCGCCACCTCGGCCTGCGTCTGCGCACCGAGATGGATCGCTCGGGGGCGCGCACCCTGGCCGTCGTGAGTGCCGTGCGCAACGAGGGCAAGTCGATCGTCTCGTGCAACATCGCGGCGGCGATCGCCTCGCTCACCAGTGAGCGCAGCGTGGCGCTCGTCGATCTCGACTTGCGCAACCCTTCGATCGCTTCGATGCTGCAGATCGCGGTGCCCGTCGGCATCGAGCAGGTGCTGCTCGGGAGGGCCAAGCTCGAAGAGACCTGCATCTCGTTGCAGGAGCCCGAGATCGACGTCTATCCATGTGCTCAGCCTCATCGTGCGGCGCACGAGTTGCTGGTGCTTCCGGCCTTCGAACGCTTCATTCGCGATCTCGAGGCGCGCTACGCGGCGGTGATCATCGACACGCCGCCCACCCTGCTGGTACCCGACTCGACGATCATCATGCGCCAGGCCGCCTACTGCGTGGCGGTCGCGCGCGCGGGCAAGACCCGGGTGCATCGCTTCAGCGAGATGCTCGAGAAGCTCCCCAAGGAAAAGATGCTCGGCAAGGTGATCAACAACGTGCCGCTGCCGAGTCACGCGAAGGGTGACGAGTATTACTACTACGCCACGGAGGAAGAAGCGTAGTGAGTTGGGATCCCGACTACGGCGACGACGATCGAGCCAGTGGCGCCATCGTGGCGCAGGTCAAGGCGATCGCCCTCGATCCATGGGGGTTGGTGCGCCGCCGCTGGTTGTGGATCACGCTCTCGCTCGTGCTCGGTACCGTGGGCACGGCGGCCATGTACCTGACCCTGAAGCCGATGTACGCCGCCGAAGCGACGGTGCTTGTCTCGAACCAGCAGATCCCCGAAGAGTTCGTGCGCTCGACGGTCTCCGGCCTCGATTCGCTCTCGAACATCAACGCGATGGCGGGAGAGATCCTCTCCTACAACAGCCTGAGTTCGTTGATCGAGACCCACGACCTGTATCGCGAAGAACTCAAGGTCCTCGAACTCGGCGACGTGATCGGCGAGATGCGCAGCAACATCCGAGTGCGGCCCGGCCAGAACGTCGGGCCACCCCGGCGCGGCCAGGAGAACGCCTCGATCTTCCTGATCGAGTACATCTCGGCCGATCCCATGGCGGCGGCCGTGGTGGCGAACGAGCTCGCCGCGGGCTTCATCGATTCGAGCATCCGGCGCCGCAACCAGCAGGCCCGCACCACCACCGAGTTCATGGAGCGCGAGCTCGTACGCGCCGAAGCCGAACTGCGCGACCTCAAGGCGATGATCACGCAGTTCCAGCAGGAACATCGCGGCGCCATGCCAGCGGATCAGGAAACCATCCTGCGCAAGCTCGAACGCCTCGAGACCCATCGCCAGAGTCTGAGTGAACAGATCCTCGCCGAAGAAGAGCGCCTCGCCGAACTGCGAAGCCAGGCGCGCGGCATCGGCGGTGAAGGTCCCGAGAACCGGCTCTCGGAATTGAAGCTGCAGCTCGTCTCCCTGCTCGCGACGCATACCAACGAGCATCCCAACGTCGTCGCCCTGCGCCGGCAGATCCAACAGCTCGAAGGCGAACTCGGCGAGGTAAAGCAGATCTTCGCCGAGTCGGAACTCGCCCACGAAGGCCGCGTCACCGTCGCCATCCGCAACATCGAGAGCCTGCGCCTCGAGATGCTCGAGGTCGATCAGGAGATGAGCGCACTGGACGAACGCGCCGCCGCAATTCCCCAGAACGCCGAGGCCTTCGACGCGCTCACCCAGAACTCGCGCGTGCTCGAAGAGAAGTACCTCGAGTTCCTGCGCAAGGTGCAGGACGCGAAGCTCGCCGAAGAACTCGAACGGAGCCAGCAGGGCCCGCGGGTCAGCATCCTCGACCACGCGTCGCCGCCCTCGGATCCGATCCGCTCTGGCACGCGTTACCTGCAGCTCGGCATCGCGGCGAGCATCGGCCTCGCCATGCTGGCCGCACTGCTCGCCGAGTTGATCGATCCCACCGTGCTCGACGACGAACACCTCGAGTTCATCGGCGCGGGGCCGGTGCTGGGCAGCATCTACACCCAGTAGCCTCGCCGCCCACTGCACGAAGGCTCTCGCGAGTCGTTACCCTCGGAGCAGGGCACTCTCGCCCTTCGCGCATGGGGAGCGTCAGCCTTGGAATCGATCTCGCTCATCGTCATCTGGGCCATCTTCACCGTGCTGTTGGCCATGTTTCTCGGGCCGCCGGTGGTGCTGATGGTGTTGTACCTCGCCGACCGTGGGCAGCAGCAGCACGCAGTGCTGCGCAACTTCCCCATTCTCGGACGGCTGCGATACCTGCTGGAGCACGTCGGCCCCGAGTTCAGGCAGTACCTCTTCGACAGCGATTTCGAAGGCAAGCCGTTCAGTCGCGAGGGCTATCGCAACATCGTCTATGCCGGGAAGTACATGAAGACCCTGGTCAGCTTCGGCTCGAAGCGAAACTTCGACCTGCCCGGTTGGTACATCCGCAATGCGATGTTGCCCACCCTGGCCGAGCAGATGGGCGCCGAGCGCGAGCCCCTCGTGCATACCCGCCGCTACGTGATCGACGACGAAGGCCTGTTCTCACGCAAAGAACACTCCGAACCCGCCGCGGTCGCACCCTGGACGCTCACCCCCGAACATCGTCCGGTGATCGGCGGCGACCTGGACCACCCCTGGGTGCTCCGCGGCCTCGTCGGGATGAGCGCGATGTCCTACGGCGCGATGGGACGCCACGCGATCCAGGCCTACTCCCTCGGTCTCGGAATCGCGGGTGGCAGCTGGATGAACACTGGAGAGGGAGGGCTCTCGGAGCATCACCTGATCGGAGGGGGTGACGTGGTGGTCCAGATCGGCCCCGGCTTGTTCGGTGTGCGCACCCAGGACGGTGCCTGGTCGTGGGAAGCGTTTTGCGAGCTGGCGGCGACCGAACAGGTATGTGGCTTCGAACTGAAGTTCCACCAGGGAGCGAAGATCCGCGGCGGACACGTGGAGGGATCGAAGGTGACGCCGGAGATCGCAGCCATCCGCGGTGTCGAAGTGGGAAAGTCGATCGACTCCCCCAATCGGTTCCCGTTCTTCGATTCTCTCGATGCGGCGCTCGACCACGTCGCTCGAATGCGTGCCGAGGGCGGGAAGCCCGTCGGCATCAAGGTCGTGATCGGCGGACCGGGAGGGTTCGACGCGATGGCCGACGCCATCTCGCGACGCGAAGACGGCCCCGATTGGATCACGATCGACGGGGGCGAGGGCGGATCCGGCGCAACCTATCAGGAAATGGCGGATTCGATGGGGATCCCCGTGTATTCGGCGGTCGTGATCGCCGACGACGCATTGCGAAGAGCCGGTGTGAGAGAACGCGTCAAGCTCTTCGCTTCGGGAAAGCTCACCTCACCGGATCGCATCGTCACGGCGCTGTCGCTGGGTGCGGATGCCGTGAACATCGCACGTGGCTTGATGATCAGCGTGGGCTGCATCCAGGCACAGAAGTGCCACTCGAACGAGTGTCCCGTCGGCGTCGCGACGACCGACGAAGACTTGATGAAGGCCCTGGTCGTGGACGAGAAGAAGTGGCGCGTCGCGAACTACATCGTGACGCTGCGGGCGGCCCTGATGTCCCTGGCCGCGGCCTGCGGCCTCGAAGCACCGACCCAGTTCACCCGGCGACACGCGGTCTATCGGGACGACCTGGGTCGGGTCCACGGAGCCGAACAGCTCTTTCCGCCCCCGGAAGCAGCCCCGCCCGCAGGAGGCTGACTGCGAAATCGATTGGGAGCTACGTCTCCAGTTCCCTCACGAAAGCTTGGAGGGGGCTCTCTTCACTCGCGATACCCGCAGCGCGGCGCCTTTCGGCGTGTTCGTCCGCGAAGCGTCGGTAGAGAGCCGTTACTTCGGGAATCGCCTTGGAGGCTCCTGCGCGACTCCCCGCCGTGAGCAGGGCCAGCGTCGAGATGAAGATCGGCGCCGCCAGCAAGCCGACGAGGGCGTTCTCGGCTTCGTCGAGATGGCCGGAGAGCGAGGTCTGCTCGTGGGGCCGCTGGTCGAGCAGGTAGTTCATGTGACCGATGCCGTAGGCGAGGAAGCGGGACACATCCTGCATGCCGAAGCGCGCGATCGTTTGATCGGCCGCGTTGGGCGACACCGCACCGAGATGCCGAAGCAACGTCTGCATCAAGCCCGAGAGCAACAGATGCGCGGACGCCGAGGCACACGGGTAGGTGCCCGAATCGAAGACCGTCTTCAGCAGCTCACCGAGCGGTGAGTGGTCTCGACCGAGCCCCGTGCCACCGGCGATCGCCCGCTTGCGGAAGACGTCGGCAAGCTGTGCCGCGTCGAACATCTGCGTGCACTGCCACATCTTGAGCTCGACCAGCTCCTGGTTGATGCGCCACACCCACTTCGAGGGGATGTCGCCGAGCACCGTCGCCATGCCGGTGAGGTCGGTGTAGAGCTGCGCGAGCGCCCGCTCGAACTCCTCGGAGTGGTCGACGCTTTCGACTGCATCCCAGGGGACCTCGCGCGACGGGATCCAGTGGCGTGCCTTCGACTCCTCGTAGAGGGCCGGAGCGTTCTCGGACCACACCTCGCTCTTGCGATTGATGTCGTAGCCGAGGTGCGGAAGCCCGGGCGGCAATACCGCACCGCGCGGGGCCATCGAGTAGTTGTGCCGGATCTTCTCGGGGATCGCGTCCCAGCTGTAAGACCCCTTGTTCAGATCGTCGAAGGTGAGCCCGCGCTTCGCCTGACTCGGGCGGTGATCGCCGCGCTCGACGTCGAGCTTCATCCAATCGAGGGTGAGCCTTCCCTTGAGGATCTCGCCCGAGCGTTCGAGCAGCTCCGGGTTGTTGAAGAAATCGTCTCGTGCGTAGTAACCCATGTTCTTCTCCCTCCCGCTCAGGACATCGCCGCTGCGATCATGCGCTGCTGCAGCTCGAGCAGCGGGCTGCGGTCGCGTCGCTCGGGCAGCCCGGCGCGTTCGGCCCGGTGGAAATACTCTTCGATCTGCTTGCCCTGGAAGGCGCCGACGACCTCGATGCCGCGCTTGATCTGATCGGGCTTCGTTCCCTTGCCGCCGAGCACGATCATGCTCTCGAGCTGATCGGGGTTGAAGAGGCCCGTCAGGTGCCGCTCGGCCTCGTCGAGGAAGCCGTTGATCTGCGGTCGCACCTCGGGGCAGTTGTCCATCAGGTACTTCAGATGCTGCAGGCCGTAGGAGACGTGCCGCGCCTCGTCCTGCATCACGAGCTGGAACATCCGCTGCTCGACCGGCGTCGGCGAGATGAACTCGCTCGAGCGGAAGAGCGTGAGGATGAAGCCTTCGCCGAGCACGTGGAGGAAGACACTGCCCTCGCTGTAGCTATCGGCTTCGAGGATGCCCTTGAGGGCGTGCTCGCCGCGAACGCTCGCGCGGAAGAGCCCCGCACCCGCGAGCGCGCGCTTGCGGAAGACCTCGGCGTGGCGCGCCTCGTCGATCGCCTGAGTGGCGATGAAGCCCTTCACCTCTTGGAAGTAGCTGTTCATGTGGTGGCTCCACTTCGCGGGGAGATCGGTGGCGATCATCTCCACTTCAGAGAGCAGGGTGCACAGCTGGCAGAAGGCGATCTCGAGATCGTCGGGGATCTCGTGCTTGTCCATGTCCTGCCACGGGACGTCGGTAGAGACGTTCCACTGCCGACTCATGGCCTCTTCCCAATAGCGCTGAACGCGATAGCCCCAGACGTCGCTCTTGCGGTTGAGCGAGGGGCCGAGGTCGGGCTGGACCGTGGCCGCGTCGAGGATCGCACCACGCGGCGCGAGGCCGCGGTTCTCGCGCACGACCTCGGGGGTGTTCTCGATCGAGTAGGGACCGACCTCGCAGTCTTCGAGGGTGAGGCCCCGCCGCGGGTCGCGCCGGCGCACCTCGACGGTTTCGCGTGCATCGTCGAGCCAGCCGAAATCGAGGTTGCCCTTCTTGATGTCGCGGATCCGGAGGTTGAAGTCCGAGTTGTAGGAGAAGTCGTTGGTTCCGTAGTAGCTCATGGAGTCTGATCCTTCTTGATGCCTAGGCCCACTCGATTTCGAGAGCGGCGGACTGATCGACGAACGCCTGCAGCGTCGCCATGAAGCGATAGAACTTGTCGTGCCCTTCCGGATCGTCGTAGACGACCTTCATGCGGTCGCCCACGTGGGAAAGGCTATTGAGCGTGTAGGCGGGCTCGGGATGACCGTGCTGCTTGATCGATTCGAACATCTCCCGCCACAGCGACAGCGGGGCTTCGAGGATGAAGTCGAGCTCGGCGTCGTTGGCGTTCCCGAGTTCGCGCACGTCGGTGCAGTCGAAGACATCGAAGGTGAGCGCGTAGAGGTGGGATGAATCACCGTCGACCTTGACACCCATCACGGTGTCGCAGAAGCCGAGCTTCTCGAACTCGGCCGCGTTTTCTTCCATCATTCGTGCGAGTTCCTGGAAGAAATCGATCGAAGGGAACTTGATGGCCATGTGTTTCTCCTTGCTGCGGTGGGAACGCGTTTCCTGTCACTCAGCCGGCGAGTTCGCCGGTGTCGTCGCGCCGTCCAGGTCGAGGTAACCGAGAAACGCGCGGGTGAGTTCCGCGGCGAGCTTCTCGTCGGACGAGGGAATTCCGTGGGCACCGACCCCGCGGTAGAGGATCGCCTGCTCGAGGGTGGCGAGGACAAAGCGCAGGCCGAAGGCGATGGCGACGGCGGGGTCGGGATGCCGAATGCGCTCGCGTTCGCGTAGCAGCAGCGCGATCACCCGATCGTTGATGTGGGCCACCAGGCGTTCGCGACGCTCGATGTTGGGTTCGTCTTCGCGCATCCGCACCGAAAGCTCGCGAAGCACGCCACGCCGCTCGCGATGGATCTCGACGAGGAAGACCATCAACTCGCTCACGATCTCCTCGATGCTCGCGTCATCCCAGAGTTCGGGATCGAAGGCGGCGTCGGTCGTGAGGTGCGCCTCTTCGACGAAACGATCCTGCAAACAATGAAGCACCCCCTGCTTGTCGCGAAAGCGGGAGTAGACGGCGCCGACCGAGAAGCCCGCGCGCTCGGCGATCTGCGCGACGCTCACGTCGGCAAAGCCCTTGTCGGTGATCAGGGCCTCGGCGCTATCGAGCAGACGCTCGTGAGTCTGCTGGCTCCGCGCCTGGCGGGCCGGCCGAATCCACTGGAGGTGGGGGTGTCCGTGCATTTCCCGGTTCCCGCCCGCTCTCTGCCGTCTCTCCGTCCCACCCCAGCGTGAGACAGAAAGTCACAAATAGCTGATTTGGCTCTGAAATCGCGATAACGATAATTCGCATTCGCAAACTGTCAACGAAATCGAGAAGAACCTGGCGAGTCCTCGAATGGGCTCGCGTACGCGACTAGGACGCCGCGATTTCCTCGGGCCAGTGTTCCTTCAAGAGCGGCGCGAGGGACAGGCCGAACTGCTTGAGGCGGATGCGCGCGCCGTCTTCGCTGTCGTGCACGTCGAGGGGGGTGCTCAAGCGAACCAGGGAACCGTCGGCGCGGCCTTCGAAGACGCGGTTGCGCAGGCGTTCGAGGGCCTGGTCGACGTGGCCGAGCATGCCTTCCTTGCGATAGCTCTGGTACCAGAAGTGGACAAGGCGACGTTCGCCCTCGCGTTCGACGAGGATCTCGTTGGCGCGCAGGTCGCTGCCCGGTGCGAGTTCGATCACGTCCTGGCGCACGATCGTCCAGCCGTTGCTCGGGTAGCAGGCCCAGGGCGTGTGCTCGGGGCGGCCGCCGCGCTCGGTGCCGTAGTAGCCGACGTAGAGCCAGAGGAAGCCGCCGATAGGATGCTCGTAGACACGCTGCACGTTGAAGTCGGCGTCGAGCATCTCGGCGATGTCGTTTTCGACTTCGAGGTCTGCGCCCTGCCAGCGATCGATCTCGCTCGGGATCTCGGCCAGCGACTCGGCGCGCACCGCGAGGGGTGTGCGCAGATAGACCTGCCAGGAGACCGCGCCGGCGGCGAGCACGACGAGGGCGAGGACGGCGGTGAGCCAGCGGTCGGAGTGGATCAAGGCGGGTCCCTGGTGGCGGTCGCGTAGGCGGGAAGGAGACGAGCGGGAAGTATCCGATCCCCGAATCATCGGCAAGCGCCCGGCTTTCCTGCACTTTCGTCGCTGCACGCCCGGCTTGACGCGAGGCGAAAGTAAACCGAAAATCGATCGATGCCCCCCGGCTCCCCCCGCCGTGCGCTGCGCGCTGTCGCCCCCGACCTCTCGAGCGATTACGTCGAGCTGCGCGCCCGCAGCGCCTTCTGCTTCCTCGAAGCGGCGAGCCTGCCCGAGACCCTCGCCGAACGCGCTGCCGAACTCGAACACCCCGCCCTCGCCGTCGCCGATCGCGATGGCCTCTACGCGAGCCCACGCTTTCATCGCGCGTGCCTCGAACACGGGGTGCGCGCGATCCACGGTGCCGAGGTTCGCCTGCGCGATCCCGGGGAAGTGATCGCCGGAGAGCTCTTGTTGCTCGTGGAATCGCCCAGGGGTTGGCGGCGGCTTTCGCGTCTGTTGACCGTCGCGGGCAAGCGGAGGCGCAGCGATCGCAAGGACCGACCGCGCATCGAGAGTGCGCCCACCCTCACCTTCGACGAACTCGCCGAACATGCGGAAGGGCTCACCGCACTCACGCGTGCCGAGGCCGGGCTCTCACCGACCTTCCTCGATCGCACTCGCGAGACCTTCGCTGCAAAGGCCATGGGCGATGGCGATGAGGCGCGCTTCTTCGTCGACGTATCGCGCACCCTCGATCGCGAACACGAGCGCGCGGTGCGTCGCGCGGTCGCGCTGGCCGAGAGCAAGCACATCCCCATCGTGGCAAGTGGCGACGTTCGCATGGCCCATCCCGAAGAACGCAACCTGCTCGACGCGCTCACCTGCCTCTACGAACGCACTCCCCTCGATCGCGTAGGACGCCGCCTGCTGCGCAACGGCGAGCGCCACCTGAAGACGCGCGAAGAGATGGCCCGGCGCTTCGCCGATCGCCCCGAGTGGATACGCGCGACGCGCGCCAACGCCGAGCGCTGTGAGTTCGGGCTCGACGTGCTCGAATACCACTTTCCCGCCTATCCCCTCTCGGACGGCGAAACCCAGGACCAGGCCCTGCGCAGGCTCACCTACGAAGGGGCGCGGGTGCGCTACGGCCACCCCCTGCCCCGCCTCGTGCGGCGCCAGCTCGAACACGAACTCACGATCATCGAGAAGCTCGGGCTCGCGGGGTACTTCCCGATCGTCCACGACATCAGCGAGTTCGCGCGGCGTTCGGACATCCTGGTGCAGGAGCGCGGTTCGGCGGCCAATAGCGCCGTTTGTTATTCGCTCGCGATCACCGCGGTCGATCCCATCGGGATGAAGCTGCTCTTCGAGCGCTTCCTTTCGGAGGAGCGCGGCGAGTGGCCGGACATCGATCTCGACCTGCCGAGTGGCGACAAGCGCGAAGCCGTCATCCAGCACGTCTTCGAGAAGTACGGCGAGCGCGGGGCGGCGATGACGGCCAACGTGATCACCTATCGCTCGCGGCTCGCAGTGCGCGAGATGGGCAAGATGCTCGGCATGGGGCCTTCGGCGATCGATCGCCTCGCCACACTGATCGCGAGCATCGACCACCGCGACGAGTTCGACACCCTCGAGGGCACGCTCTCGGAAGCCGGAGTCGACCCGACGGCGCCGCGCATCCGCTTGTTGCTCTCGTTGGTGGAGCAACTGCGCGGGCTGCCGCGTCACCTCGGGCAGCACAGTGGTGGCGTGGTGATCGCCGCCGGGCATCTCGACGAGGTCGTGCCGATCGAACCCGCGAGCATGCAGGATCGCCGCATCGTGCAGTGGGACAAGGATTGCTGCGCCGAGATGGGGATCATCAAGATCGATCTGCTGGGCCTCGGCATGTTGGCCGCCCTCGAGGTGACGACGGAGTTGATCGAGCAGCACGAAGAGAAGGTGGTCGACCTCGCGCAGCTCCCGCCCGACGACCCCGCGACCTACGAGATGATGCGCGCCGCCGACACGGTGGGGGTCTTCCAGATCGAGAGCCGCGCGCAGATGGCGACGCTGCCGCGCTTGAAGCCGCGCTGCTTCTACGACCTCGTGGTGGAGATCGCGCTGATCCGCCCCGGCCCGATCGTCGGGCAGATGGTGAACCCCTACCTCAAACGCCGCGCGGGGCGCCAGGAGGTGAGCTACCCGCATCCCTCCCTCGAACCCGTGCTCGAACGCACGATGGGGGTGCCGCTTTTCCAGGAACAGATCCTGAAGATCGCGATGCTCGCCGCGGGCTTTTCCGGCGGCGAAGCCGAGGAGCTTCGCCGCGCCATGGGGTTCAAGCGATCGGAAGAGAAGATGGACAAGATCGAAGGGCGATGCCGGCCTGCTGAACAGCTATCCGATGGGCTTCTACAACCCGGCCACCCTGGTGAAGGATGCCCAGCGTCACGGGGTCGAGGTGCGGCCGGTCGATGTCACGCGGAGCGATCGGCCGTGCACCCTCGAGACGGATACGCAGGACGGGAAGCCCGCGGTGCGGATCGGCTTGCGTTACGTGGGCGGGCTTTCCGAACAGGCGGGTGAACAACTCGTCTTCGAACGCGCGATCGCGCCCTTCCACGGCATGCCCGACCTCACCAAGCGCGTGCAGCTCAAGCAGGACGAGATCACGGCGTTGGCCGAACTCGGTGCGCTGGCGCAACTACCCGGTGCACCGAAAGCCGAAGCAAGGCGGGCTGCGCTCTGGCAGGTGGCGGCCCTCGAACGCGATCCGCGTTCGCTCTTTGCCGGTCTGCCCCCCGACGCGCGTGGACAGAAGGGGCTCGAACGTCAACTGCTCGAAAGCCTCTCACCCCCTTCACCTCTACCCGAGATGACGCCGATCGAACGCACCCTGGCCGATTACCGCCTCGCCGGGCTCACCACCGGCCCGCAGATCCTCACCTACCTGCGCCCCGAACTCGATCAGCGCGGCGTGCTCACCGCGAAGCAGTTGCGCAAGACTCCGGACGGTCGCTTCGTTCGCACTGCGGGCCACGTGATCGTGCGCCAGCACCCGGGCACGGCGAAGGGCTTCACCTTCCTCACCCTCGAAGACGAAACCGGCACCTCGAACGCGATCCTCACCCCCCAGATGTTCCGCCGCTTCCGCGTGCCGCTATCGACGAGTGCCATCGTCGAGATCTCCGGGCCGCTCCAGAACGTCGACAACGTGATCCACGTGAAGGTGAACCACGTTGCCGCGCTGGCCTCGAAGGCCGCACGGGAAACCCGAGCCCATGCGGGGCTCGAACGAAAGCAGATGCCACCGGGGCGGCACTTTCGCTAGATGGCCTGGGTCGTGTTTCGACGCGAACTCGAGGGCGCCGCACGCTCGGGGCGCGCATCTCCGACGGCGTAGCGGTGCGGCAGGAGACGTGCGGCGACCTCCTTCGCTTCGAGCGCTCCCTCGCGGTCTCCCACCTGGCGACGCGCGAAGGCCAGGACGTCCCAGAGTTCGGCATCCAGAGGACGGCGCTGGGTCAGGCTCTCGATCTCGCCCGCGAGCCAGAGGTCGAAGGCCTCGTCACCGCCGTCGCCCATCAGGTCGCGCGCGAACTTCAAGAGGATCGCCTTCTGGACCCACCACTCGTCGCCGTTGCGAGGGTTGATGGGATAGAGAGCCTGCGCGGCGTGCTTGATGAATCTCCGAGCGCGTGGGTCCTGCCCCTGGGCCATACCGAGACGAACCCGAAGCTCCCAGAGGGTGAATCGCATTCGAGGGCGTCCGACGATGTCTTCGATGAACGCCTCCGCGACGTCGAGTTCGTTTCGGGCCGTCCAGACGTCCATCCACGCCGAGGCTGTCTCACCGCCGTCGTAGGGCGACGTATTCGAGAGCAGGTGCGCAGCGCGTCCGACTTCGCCCACCGCGACGTAGAGGCGTGCGGCGGCAACGCGATCGGCTTCGCGGGAGCTCTCATCGATGTCGAGTTCGTGGAGAGTTCGCCGCGTCTGCACGCGGTTTCGCAGGGCGAGCCACTCGTCCTTGGCAAAGCGAAGCATCGCCGCGGTCGAACCCAGACGACGGCACGCCTGCTCGTAGCCCTCGAGATCACCGTTCATCAGATGGATCTGCCCGAGCGTCTCGATGGCGCGCGACGCCGGCACGCTCTCGAGGACGGCGCGCTCGAAACCGCGGCGCTCGAAGAACCCGAAGTCTTCGCCGCGCATTGCGAGGCGAACCGTCTTCAGCTCCGCATCGCTCAACCGCGATTCACTCGCAGCCGTCTCGATCGCGCGGCCATACCATTCCGCTGCAGCTTCTTCGTCGCCCGCGATCTCGAAGGTCAGCCCGACCGCCACCGCCAGTTCGGCAGAATCGCCGCCAGCCTCCCTTGCGTATTGAAACGCCTCGATCGCTTCCGGGAGCCGGCCGTGGTCCCGTCTCACCACCCCCGCACGAAACCAGTACTCGCTCTTGGCGGCCGGGTGTTCGGCACGGTTGGCGCAGAAGACCCACGCATCGTCGATCTCTTCGGGGTCGTCCCAGCGACGCTTCGTCTCGGCGAGGCCTTCGCACGCGGACACCGTGTTGTATCCGACGTCGATCAGCTCGCGAAAGATGAAGTCGGCCTTGTAGAGGTTGTTCGCGCGGAGGTAGCGCCAGGCGAGTTGGTGATAGAGCCCGCTCTCTCTCGAATCCTGCTTCACCAGGCGAGCGAGCAGCTGGATCTGCTCGTCGAGTCGGTCGCGTCCCAGACCGAGTCGGTCCATGAAGCGGAGCTGCGCCACGAGCGTATCCGGATCGTGCGACGTGATCTCTTCCCGGGTCGTCAGTTCGAGAACCTGGAGCGCATCGCCCAACTCGGTTGCGGCGACGGCCAACGCGTCGGGTGGCTCGAATTTCGGCGGCTCACGAGTTGCATCGATCGCGGTCACGGAACCCGACTCGAAGCACCCGACGAGGATCGTCGCGCAACAAAGCGCTGCCGATCGCAGCACAGCCATCTTCCGACCTAGTGGCCCGCGGCCTTCGCAGGAACCGCGGCGTCCTGCTTCGCCAACGCGCCGAGGTCGCGGCCGAAGCTGCGGCTGGCGTCGGTCATCGCACTGACGACCGATTGGCGCAGCGCCTTGACGTACCACTGACCGCTTGGCGTCTCGGCGAACTGGAGGTAGCTCGCGAGTTCATCGTTCGACAGCGACTCGTAGAGCTTCGAGTTGTACGCGAGGCCGAAGCGACGAATGTCGCGCAACACCTGGGGGCGCGTGGAGTGGATCTGCATCCGGAACTTCGCAACGTCGGCTTCATCCACCCCGCCGGTCGCTTCCACCACCCCGACGAAAGCCGCGATGGCGGTTTCCGTCATGAGATCCGCCGCAAACTCGCTGGTTTCCGAGGCGCGATCGAAGCGCGTCAACAGATCCCGCCGGGCAGCGTTCATCGATCGCGGGTCGAAGCCCTCCGTGGACGCGATCAGTTGGGCTGAACGCTCGGGGTTGTCGCTCGCGCGTTCGAGGGCCAGGGCCTTGCGCGCGGTGGGCGTCTTCATCCAGTCGAGGACCGTGCGCGCGTGCTCGACCGTGAGATGCTTGTCGAAGCGCCGCTCGATGGAAGTGCGAAGCACGTCCTCGGAAAAATGCTTCTGCGCCAGCCGCTCGGCCCTCTTGAGTGCTGCGGGATCGGCCGCGGCTCCGGACTGGATCAGGCCCTGGACGACGCCGGCGGCTTGATCGCGGACCAGGGAATCGATGCCCGCGGCCTTCAGCAGTCGATCGACGACGCGCTCGCGGGTGCTTCGGGTCTCGGCGATCGCGGTGCTCGCGAAGAACACGCTTGCCGCCAATACGAGCAGGATGGCTCTGTGAACTGTGGGGGGGATCATTTCATCAACCTCATGGACTGCGTTTGGGGGAATGGCTGCAGATCCAGCCGTCTACTCGATCGCGGCCGGTAGCGAGTGACCGGCCAGAGCCAGCCCCGGCTCCATGCGATACGCGTACTCCTGCGCGCGCTGCGCGCCCTCTTCATCGCCCAGGTGGCGTCGGACACGCGCGAGCGCGTTCCAGACGTCGCCGTAGATCACGGTTCGAATCGCGGCGCGCTTCAGGTTCTTCGCGAGCAGCAGATCGTCTTCGCGCGAACCCACCTTTCCGACGAGTTCGGCTTCGAGCAGCCAGAGGCTCTGGATGTCGTACCAGTACCGCTCGGTTTCATAGGTGTCCCAGGGGTAGAGCCGCTTGCTGGCGTTCTGGATGGCGCGTCGTGCCTTGGCGAGATCGCCGTTCGCCATCGCCACACGCGCGCGGGCTTCCCAGCTCGCGATCGAAGCGGGAAAACGTCGAAGCCTCTCGCTCGCAAATTCGCGCGCGCGATCGAGTTCACCACTCGCGATCCAAACCTGGGTCGCCAGGTGCGAGACGACCTTGTAGTCGGGCTCCAGCTCGAGGGCTTCTTCGACGACCTGCTTCGCGCCTTCGAGGTCGCCCGACTCGAAGCGAACGCGCCCCTCCTCCACCATCGCGTAGACGTCGTACGGGTAGTTCTTGCGGAACTTCGAAAGATGCTTGAGCGCGGCGTCGCGATCGCGCAGCGCCTCCCAATAGCCCACGCCCAGCCAGTAGCTGCAGTAGTCCGAATCGAGCTGGTCGCAGGTCTTTCGGAAGTCGTCGAAGCGGCCGAGGGCGAGGTGGGTCGCCAACAGAAGCTGTGCCTCGTCCTTGTAGGGGTAGTCGCGCTCGTCGAGGATGCCCTCGAGGATCTCGAGTGCCTGCTTCGCCTGAGCGCGTCCTAGAAGGTGCACCACCAGTTCCCTGCGACCCGACGACTTCACGTCGGTGTCGTAGACCCGGATCAGCTTGTCGTACCACTCGCGGGCGGCCTCCTCGTTGCCCAACAGGGCGTGATTCCACGCCATGCCGCTCAGCACGTCGCCCGCGCCACCAACGGCGCGCCTGGCCATGCCATAGGCTTCGAGGGCGCCCTCGAAGTCGTCGCGATCCGAACGGATCTCGCCCACCTTCGACCACAGGGCGCGCGCCCCCCATTTGTCGGGCGCGTTCTTCGCGCAGTCGACGAGCATCGGTTCCAGTTCGTGGATGCGCTTTTCGAGTACGGCGATTCGACCTGACGCGAGACACGCAGTGCGGAAGTACGAGGGGAATTCCTTCAACTCGGCGTAGAGGCGCTTGGCGTCGGTGTATCGGCGGCCATCCGCCATGCGATTCGCGGCCACCATCTTGACCTGGAGACGCCCGGGGAACTTGCGAAGTGCCCTTTCAGCGACCGCGAGACGCTCCTCCGGAGTGGCGCGGAGTTCGTCCAAAGCGTCGTCGAGTTCGAGCGCGATGTGGTCATTCGTGTGTGTGCGGTAGCGCTCTTCGAGGAGTTCGCGGGCGCGGGTGTATTCGCCTGCGCGGATCCAGTCGTCGGCCACGCGGGCCAGGGTGTCGTTCGGCATCGGAACGACGGCACCGAGCCAGTTCGCGTTGTAGGCCGAGGCCTTCCCATCGGGCCGCCGGTGCGAACCGATGAAGCGCGGATCGAACGGGTCGTAGCTCACCAGATGGACGCGACTCAGGTTCTTGTGGACATTCTTGCCCTGGTCGCGGATGAAGTAGGTGCGCTTCCACATCGCGAAGGGGTTTTCGCGACTGATTGGATCGAGGAGTTCGAAATAGGGCTGGTACTCGTCGGCCTGGGCCCTCTCCTTGCCGACCCAGGCGCGCTGGTAGGCGGAATCGAACATCCACTCGAGGGCGTGGTGCAGGCGGTTCCGCGCGCTCCCCGTCAGGAGCTCGGCGGCGCCGCGGCTCGCGCCGAGAATTTCTTCCCGCACCGAGAGGGTCTCCCGACTCACGCCGATCAGGCGGGAGATGAAGTACCACTGGGCGGCGAACATCGGATCCTGCTGCAGCACATCCTTCTTGGGAAGTGCGTGCATCGGGGAGTCGGGGAGCGCGAAGGATGCCCAGTAGGCCGTGCCGGCTTCGAGCGCGATCTCCCAGGCCTCGTCGTCGGCCACCATGTCGCGGGCAGAGGGAACCTCGTCCGCGTACTCGCCCAGCATTCCGTGAACGGGCCCGATACAGGCCTCCCAATGCGATTCGTCGAGCAACTGGCAGGTGCTCCGCAGGGTTTCCATCGCCTCGCGCGCGGCGAACGGCACCTTGGACATCGCCCAGATGCGACGGTCGTTCCAATCGCCGCGTCCGATCGCACGCTGCTGCATGATCTCGATCAGAAGCGGCGTCTCGAAGACCTTCGAGCTCGTATCCGTGGAGATGACGTTCGTTGCGATGGCGCGGCGTTCGTCCCTGCCGGTTCCGGCTGCGACATGCTGCAGCGCCCAACCGAGGTCACCCGGAACCTCGGCATCGCGACTCTCGACGGACGCTCGTGAACGGTTCTGGTACAGGACCGCGAGCAGTGTTCGTTCAGAAGCCGACGGCGAGAACGATGCGACGAACTGATCGAATGCGCGATCGCTCATCGCGTGGCCGACGTAGAGGTGATCGACGAAGCGGAGCCGCTGGCGGTGCGCCGGGGTGAGGTCGTCGTGCAGCCAGGCCAGGTTGCGCGCGGCGTTCGCGCCTTCGCGCAGGATGCCAGAGAACGCTTCGTGTTCGAAGAGCATCGGGCGCACCGCTCGCACGAAGGCCAACTCCACCAGGGCTTCGGCCCGACCGCGGTCGGCTACCGCGACCTGCGCGAGGATCGTCTCGGCGCGTCGCATGTTGGCGAGGTCACCCGTCCAGAAGAGCGCCATCGCTTCGCGAATCGCGGCCGTGTGTTTGGCGTCCGTCTCACGATCCGAGTCGAAGCCGTCGATGTCGGGCAGACGACCCGCCTCGATCAGTTTCTCGAGCAGCGTCCTCGGCCCGTTCCAGAAGGCGACGTCGACGGGCGTGTCTTGCGGTGCCGCAACCTCGAAGTCCTTCCAGGCGCTGACGTCGACCCCTTCTGCGATCGCCAGCGCGTCCATCGTGACGCGACCGTCGGGGTGCATCACGCCGAACACCACGGCACCGGCACCCAGGCGCTTGGCGGCCTTGCGAAGAGTTTCCTCGCTGTACTCGAACTTGTTGGGCAGCGCCCACCAATGGGTGTTGCCGAGGCGCCGGACCACCGTCACCGCGAGCTCCGGATCGACGACGTCGCGCTCGAGCACCATCGCGGCGTACGCCGCCAGGCTCGTGTGATAGGCATGGCCGAAGGCCCTGGCCACCCGCTTCTGTCGATGTGCGAAAGGAAGGAAGGCGATGCGCTCGGGCACGAGCTCGGGGCGGGTCGGCTGGGCGACCGAGCCGATCACGGTCGGAACGCCTTCGAGCACACTGGTCTTGTCGATGGACGAACCGGGGGCGCCTGCGGGCTTCGCGCTCTTCTTTCCTTCACCTGCGTTGGGGTCGGCGGTGGCTTCGAGCTGTGTGAGTGCATCCGCCCAGGGATCGCTCTCGGAAGAGGAGTGGGAATAGAAGAGCGCCGTAACCGCGAGGGCCAGAACGGCGGCCAGGGCCCCGATACGCGCGTTCCTACTCATCCGAATTCCCCTGTTTTCACAACCGATGAAGTCAGGTTGTGGTTCGGCGGTCGGAACGGGCGCCTTGACCGGCTTCGAGGCCGAAGGGGAGCGCGCG
>JANQEL010000173.1 GCA_028278345.1 Myxococcota bacterium | reverse complement strand
CCCTCTTCGACCTGCTCGGTTGGCACATCAAGGCGAACCCCAAGTACGGCTCCGAGAAGAAGGGGCAGCCGACCACCTACTACCTCTCCGCCGCACCCGAACCCATCCGCGTCAACTGCGAGTACTTCCACGTGGACGTGGTGCTCTCGCCCGACCCGAACGTCTTCCAACACACCAACGCCCTCGCGGGTCTCAAGGAAGGCGGGGTCTTCGTGATCCAGAGCGAGCAGGAAACGAAGCAGAAGACCTGGGAGATGATCCCGCCGAGTTTCCAGAAGCTCATCCTCGACAAGAAGATCAGGTTGTTCGCGATCGACGCGTTTCGAATCGCGCGCGAAGAAGCGACCGACCCCGACCTGCAGCTTCGAATGCAGGGCATCGCGTTCCAGGGCGCCTTCTTCGCGGCCTCTCCGGTCATGCAGGAGGCCGGGCTCGACGAGGGCAAGCTGCTCGAAGCGATCCGCGAGCAGATCCAGCACAAGTTCGGCAGCAAGGGCGCGCGCGTCGTCGAAGAGAACATCCGCGTCGTGAAGCGCGGTTTCGACGAAGTCGTGGAGATCGAACCGACGGAGATCACGGCCGCGAAGCTGGGAGAAGACGCCGGAGACGTCGGCCCGCCCGTTCCTGCGATGGTCGAACTCCTACCCCAGGGCCAGATGCCCATGACCGACATCCACCGGTTCTGGGAACAGACGGGAAGTTTCTACGCGCGCGGCATGGGGAACGACAACATCACCGACCCCTTCATCGGCCTCGGCGTCATTCCTGCGGGTTCGGCGCTCTTCCGCGACATGACGCAGATCCGCTTCGAGCATCCGGAGTGGATCCCGGAGAACTGCACTGCCTGCGCGAATTGCTACACGGTGTGCCCCGACACGGCGATCCCGGGCCTCGTGAGCGAAGTGGGCGAGGTGTTCGAAACGGTGCTCAAGCGGATTCGCGGTCGCGGCCACAAGCCCGAGCATCTTCCCAAGGGCGTACGCATCCTCGAACGTCACTTCCACGCGCTCGCGCGCACCGCCGACGAGAGCGCACCGGTCTCCGGCCTCGTCGAAGAGGCGATCGAGCAGACCCTGCAGGGCAATGACTTCGAGGCGACGGCGCGCGACGAGCTGCGCAAGGAGTTCGAACTCTTCCGTGAAGAGATCGGCGAGTTCCAGTTCGCTCTCACCCGTCCCTTCTACACCCTGCACGAGAAGAACGAAGCGGGGACCGGTGGGCTGCTCTCGATCACCGTCAACCCGACCACCTGCAAGGGCTGCATGGAATGTGTGGCGGTGTGCGACGACGATGCGCTGCGGCCGATCCAGCAGACGGAATCGTCGATCGCCGAGCTTCGCCGGAACTGGGACTTCTGGCTCGACCTGCCGACGACGGCCCAGAAGTACATCCGCGTCGACAATCTCGAAGAGGGGATCGGCGCACTCGAAACCCTCTTGCTCGACAAGACCGCGTACTCCGCGTTCACCAGCGGCGACGGCGCCTGCCTGGGCTGTTCGGAGAAGACCGCACTGCACCTCTTCGTCGCGACGGTCGAAGCCCTGATGGGCCCGCGAGTGGAAAAGCACCTCGCGTATCTGGACGACCTCGTCTCGCGCATCGAACGCCACATCCAACAGAAGCTGATGGGCGAGATCGACGTCGCCGACCCCGAGAAGATGGCCGGCATCGTGCGGGAGATCGGCGAAGGCGATGTCACCCTCGCTCGCATCGCCCAGCGCATGGAGAGCACGAGCGAAAGCCAACCGATCGACCGCAATTGGCTCGAGGAGATGAGCCGGCTGCTCGCGAACCTCAAGCAGCTGCGCTGGCGATACACCGAGGGGACCAGCGGTCGAGGCCGATCGTCGATGGGCATGCTCAATGCGACGGGCTGTACCTCCGTGTGGGGATCGACCTTCCCCTTCAACCCCTACCCCTTCCCGTGGTCGAACCATCTCTTCCAGGATTCGCCTTCGGTCGCCATGGGCGTGTTCGAAGGCCACATGGCGAGCATGGCCGAGGGGTTCAGGGCGATCCGGCGCGCCGAACTGGAACTCGAAGGCAAGTACAACCCGGCCGAACACGAGAGCTTCCTGCGCAATTTCGACTGGCGCGACTTCGACGACACCGAATGGGAACTCTGCCCCCCTGTCGTGGCAGTCGGTGGCGACGGCGCGATGTACGACATCGGTTTCCAGAACCTATCGCGCCTGATGGCGTCGGGGCACCCGATCAAGGTCGTCGTCGTCGACACCCAGGTCTACTCGAACACGGGTGGACAGGCGTGCACCTCGGGCTTCTTCGGCCAGGTCTCCGACATGGCGCAGTACGGTCCGGCGATCAAGGGCAAGGAGGAGCCGCGCAAGGAGATCGGATTGATCGCGATGGCGCATCGAACGACCTTCGTAACGCAGAGCTCGATCGCCCATCCCGCGCACATGATCGAGGGCTTCATCCGAGGGTTGAAGGCGCGGCGCCCCGCTCTGTTCAACATCTACAGCTCCTGCCAGCCAGAGCACGGCATCGGCGACGACATGAGCAGCCAACAGGCGAAGTTGGCCGTCGAATCGCGCGCGTATCCGATCTTCACCTACGACCCCGATGCGGGAACCACGCCAGAGGAATGTCTCGACCTCGCAGGAAACCCGGCCCCCGACAGCGATTGGCCGAACTACACCCTTCGCTACACCGAGCACGGACGCGAGAGGACGTTGGACATCCCGCTGACGTTCGCCGACTTCGCGATCACCGAGAACCGCTTCCGCAAGCACTTCCGCATGGCGCCGCGCGACACGTGGAACGACAAGATGATTCCGCTGGCCGAGTTCATCGAGCTCGAGAAGGACGATCGCGAGGGACGCTTCCCCTATGTCTGGTCGGTGAATCGCGAGGGACAGCTCACGCGGCTATTGGTGGCGGCTCCGATGGTCGAGTCGAGTGAAGACCGGCGCGACTTCTGGATCATCCTGCGCGCGATGGCGGGGGTGGGAAAGGCCGAGCCATCCCGCGAGGCGATGGTGGAGGAATTGCGGCGCGAAGTCGTCGGGACCATCGCGCGCAATCTCATGCAGCTCGCGCAGGGCGAAGGCGGCGGCGCGGTAGACGTGTTGGTGCCGGAACCCGGAGGGTCGGAAGCGACCGAGGGGGCTCCGGCCCAGGGCGACGGTATGGCACCCTGGATCGACACGGCCGACTGCACGTCGTGCGACGAATGCATCGACCTGAACCCGCAGATCTTCGCCTACGACGAAAACGAGAAGGCCTACATCAAGGACGCGGCCGCCGGCCCGTATCGCGACCTGGTGAAGGCGGCAGAGCGATGCACCGCCCAGGTCATCCACCCGGGTCTCCCGAGAGACAGGAGCGAGAAGGACGTCGAAAAGTGGATCGCCCGCGCTGAGAAGTACAACTAGGAATCTTCTCGGATGCTCGGTCTTGATAGTCTCCAGCGCAGCACCTTCCGCCACGGGGTCCACCCACCCGAGTGGAAGGAAGACACGCGTGGTTCGCCGATCCGCCAGTTTCCCTTCGCGCCGCTATTGGCGATTCCACTGCTGCAACACGCGGGTCGTCCCGCCATTCCGTGTGTTCGCGAAGGCGAGCACGTGGTGCGCGGTCAGCGAATCGCCGATCAGGACGGCGACATGAGCGTGCCCATGCACGCACCGGCCACCGCAGTCGTGAAGCACATCGCCGCGATGCCCAGCATCAGCGGAAGAATGATAGAAGGCATCTACCTGGAACCCGTCCCGGCTTCGACCCAGGAAGCGCGCGAGGGCGAACCCTGCCTCGTCGACGCCGCAAGCGCGGACGAAATCATCGCAGCGATCCAGAACGCCGGCATCGTAGGCCTCGGCGGCGCGGCCTTCCCGACGCACGTGAAACTGCGGGTGCGCGACGGTGCCCATGCCGACACCCTCATCATCAACGGGGCCGAATGCGAGCCCTACCTCACCACGGACCATCGCGTGATGCTCGAACAGCGCGAAGACGTCCTGCTCGGCATTCGATATCTCATGAAGGCGACCGGTGCGGATCGAACGATCATTGCGATCGAGGCCAATAAAGGCGACGCCGCCGATCACCTTCGCGAGGCGCTGCCCGCCGATGGCGACGTTTCCGTCGAGATCCTGCAAGTGAAGTATCCGCAGGGGGCCGAGAAGATGCTGATCTCGGCCCTGCTGGGAAGGGAGGTCCCCAGCGGTGGACTTCCGATCGACGTGCGGGCCCTGTGCGTCAACGTCGCCACCGCCGCGGAGATCGGCCGCCTGCTTCCCCACGGACGCGGGATCGAGGAGCGCGTCATCACGGTCACCGGGCCCGCCGTGAAGAACAAGGGCAACTATCGCATCGCGATCGGCACGCCACTGCGGTTCCTGCTGGAATCGGTCGGCGTCGAAGAGGGGGTGGGACGCGTCTTCCTCGGCGGCCCGATGATGGGCGCCGCTGCGTCGAGCCTCGACATTTCGATCACCAAGGGCACGAGCGGCGTCGTCGCCTTCAGCGAGGAAGAAACGCGAGCGTCTCGCGTCCCCGAATACCCCTGCATTCGCTGCGGCTACTGCCTCGACGCCTGTCCGATGCAGCTGAACCCGTCGCAGCTCGGCTTGCTGGCACGCAAGGAGGAACACGACCGCATGGCGGAGGAGTTCAGGCTGATGGACTGCTTCGAATGCGGCAGCTGCTCGTTCGTCTGTCCGTCGCACATCCCCCTGGTGCAACGGTTTCGCATCGCGAAGGCCGCGGTCCGCAAGGCGGCGAGCGCATCGTGAAGCTTCCCGCCCGCACCCTCGAGATCCGCACTTCGCCCCACATCCTCTCGGGTTACTCGGTCGACACCATCATGTTCAACGTGGTGGCCGCACTGCTGCCCACGGTGGCCTTTGCCATATGGGCCTTCGGGTTGGCCGCCGCGTTCACCCTCGCGGGCGCCCTCGGGTCGTGCCTGTTCGCCGAGTGGCTGGCTTGTCGACTGTCGGAGCAGGAGAGCACATTGGGCGACGGCTCCGTCGCCATCACGGGCCTTCTCTACGGACTCACCCTCCCCCCCGCATGTCCGTTGTGGATCGTGGTCGTGGGCGGATTCGTCGCGGTGGGTCTCGGAAAGGCCCTCTTCGGTGGTCTCGGCCAGAACCCGTTCAACCCCGCGCTCGTGGGCCGCGCGTTTCTTCAAGCCGCGTTTCCGGTCACGATGACGACGTGGACGCCGGCCTTCGCCGAGGCGCGCTTCGAGACCCTGCCTGCGTCGACCCTTGCGGCCCCGTTCATGCGCGCCGCGCCGGACGCCCTCTCGGGCGCAACGCCACTGGCGCGATGGAAGTTCGAAGGGCACCTCACCGAAGTGCCCGATCTCGCCCTCGGCCTGGTGTCGGGCTCGATCGGTGAGACGAGCGCACTCCTGATCGCACTGGGAGGTCTGTACCTGATCGCGCGCAACATGATGAGTTGGCGGATACCGCTCGCGATGTTGGGCACGGTCGGACTCGCGAGCGCGTTGCTCCACGCAACCTCTCCCGATGACTTCGCTCCTCCGCTGTTCATGGTCTTCTCGGGAGGGCTGATGCTCGGAGCCGTGTTCATGGCCACCGACATGGTCGCTTCTCCCCTGACCCCGATCGGTGCCTGGGTGTACGGGGCGTTGATGGGGGCGATCGTGGTGGTGATCCGCATCTGGGGCGCCATGCCGGAGGGCGTGATGTACGCGATCCTGCTCGGCAACGCGGCTTCACCGCTCATCGATCTGCGCTTCCAACCGAAACCCTTCGGTCCTCCCCCGGCCCCTGTCGATGAACCGGCAGAGGAGGCCGCATGAGCGCCGGGCCCGTGGAATCGATGCCTGCTCCGCCGCCGGTGCTGCCGCTGTTGCGGGCCATGGTGGGCGTCGGTCTGCTGTGCGGGCTCCTGATCTCGAGCGCGTTCGTGACGACGCGACCTGCGATCGAACGCAACCGCGCCGAAGCGCTCCAGAGCGCGATCTTCGAGGTGCTCCCCTCCGCGGCGACGTCGCAGACCTTCACCTGGAGCGAGGACGGAGGCTTCGCATTGCTCGTGGAAGGGGCCAGGGTCGAGGGGCCGGTCGTGCACGTGGGATACGACGCTGCGGGTGCGATCGCGGGCGTGGCGATCGAGGCGGCGGGTATGGGCTACCAGGACATCATCCGCGTGCTGTTCGGATTCGATCCCGAGCGGGCCGCGATCGTCGGCATGCGCGTCCTCGAGAGCCGCGAAACACCGGGCCTCGGCGACCGCATCGAAACCGACGCCAACTTCCGCGCCAACTTCGAAGCCTTGGACGTTTCGCTCTCCGCGGACGGCGCATCGCTCGCGAACCCGATCGAAGCGACCAAGCAGGGAAACAAGGAACACCCGTGGCAGATCGATGGCATCACCGGCGCCACGATCTCCGCCCGAGCGATCGCCAACATCCTGCGAGCGAGCAGCCAGCTCTGGGTTCCCCGGATCAGCGCGCACATCGGCGAGTTGGAAGGGAGGTCGTCGACCGATGGCGAATAGCATCACCGTCGATCCGCCCCCGAGCGCGGACGAGTTCTACAAGGGCCTCTTTCGTGAGAACCCCGTCTTCGTGCAGGTGCTGGGCATGTGTCCGGCGCTCGCCGTGTCGAATACGGCGTTGAACGCCCTCGCCATGGGTCTGGCCACCCTCTTCGTCCTCACCTCGTCCAACGCGGTGATCTCGCTGCTGCGCAACTTTATCCCCAAGCAGGTGAGGATCGCATCCTACATCCTGGTGATCGCGACCTTCGTGACGCTGGTCGACATGATGATCCAGGCCATCTCCCTGAATCTCCATCGCGCGCTGGGGGCGTTCATCTCCCTGATCGTTGCGAACTGCCTGATTCTCGGCCGCGCCGAGGCCTTCGCTTCCAACAACTCGCTCGGACGGTCGCTGCTCGACGCCGTCGGCATGGGGTTGGGGTTCACCTTCGCCCTGCTGTCACTCGGCGCGGTCCGAGAGGTCCTCGGCGCCGGCACCCTGTTCGGTGTCGCGGTCCTGCCGGCGAACTTCGAACCGTGGGTGGTGATGCTGCTGCCGAGCGGGGGCTTCCTCACCCTCGCGGGCTGGCTCCTGCTCTGGAACGTCGTGGAACAGCGGCGCTCGGCCGCGTCCGACGCCGCGTCGCCGCGGATGGAGGGAGCCACATGACCGGTGATCCCCTTTGGTCGATCTTCCTGAACGCCTGCCTGATCAACAACTTCGTACTCGCGTACTTCCTGGGGCTCTGCCCCTTCCTCGGCGTATCGGGGCAACTCGCCACGGCCTTTCGCATGGGTGTCGCGGTGATGTTCGTGATGCTCGTGAGCTCGGTCTGTGCCTTCGGGATCCAACAGGCCCTGGTCGCGCTCGATGCACCCTACCTGCGACTCATCTCGTTCATCGTGGTGATCGCCTCGACCGTCCAGCTCGTCGAGATGTTCATCAAGAAGACAAGCCCCACCCTGTTCCGCGCCCTCGGGATCTTCCTGCCGTTGATCACGACCAACTGCGCCATTCTCGGCCTGGCCTTGTTCCAGACGAACAAGGCATTCGCCTTCCTCGAGTGCCTGGCCTACGCGCTCGGAGCCGGCGCGGGTTTCACCCTGGCCCTGCTGCTGATGGCAGGGCTGCGCGAGAAGCTCGACCTCGCGGAGGTCCCCGATCGGGCGCGGGGCACGGCGCTCTCACTCGTCCTCGCGGGCCTGCTCTCGATTGCGTTCATGGGCTTCGCGGGGCTCGGAGGATGACACGATGATCCAGACCTACCTCGTCGCGATGCTCGCAGTCGCCGGAATGGCGGCCGCCTGGTTGGCGGTGCAGCTATGGTGGGGAAGCGCGTTTCCCGACGACGAGCTCGAACCCGATGTGCTGGCCCGCCGCGGCAGCTGCACGGATTGCCGAAACCCCCTAGCCTGCCCGCGTCGCCGCGCGGGCGAGGAGAACGGCTCATGAGTACGTCCACGATGGCCAGCCCGTCCGACGCGCTGAAACATCTCTCCGACTACGACACCGAACCCCGCTTCGGTGCCACGGTCGTCTCGAACGAGCGCCTCACCGCACCCGATGCGGCCGAGGAGGTGCGCGAACTCGTGCTCGAAATCGATCGCCCCGAGTTCCGCTTCCAGCTCGGGCAGTCGATCGGTGTCCTGGCGCCGGGAGATCCCGCGTTCGGCCACGAACACCACATTCGGCTCTACAGCGTCGCCGACCTGCCCGAGACGGGAGCGAACGGTCTGCCGCGAATCAAGATCTGTGTCCGCCGTTGCAGCTACCTCGACGAGTACAGCGGCGAGGAATACCAGGGCGTCGCGTCGAACTATCTCTGCGACCGCGCGCCGGGGGACTCGTTCTCCATCACGGGCCCGTTCGGTCTCCCCTTCGAAGTTCCGGAGGAGCACGACGCCAATCTCATCCTGATCGGAAGCGGTACGGGGATCGCCCCGTTCCGAGGCTTCGTCAAGCACATCTACAACGATGTGCCCGATTGGAAGGGGAAGATCTGGTTGTTCCACGGCGCGCATAGCGGCCTGGAGATGCTCTACCGCAACGACGAGACGGACGACTTCACCCAGTACTTCGACCGCGAGACCTTCGTGGCCTTCCAGGCCCTCTCGCCGCGACCGAGCTGGGGCGACCCGATCGGCTGGGAGAAGACGATTCTCGAGCGCGGCGCCGAGCTGTGGGAACTCCTCGGCGACGCATCGACCTACGTCTACGTCGCCGGCCTCGAGCAGATGCTCCGAGAACTCGACGACGTCTTCGCCCAGGTCGCGGGTTCGAAGGAGAAGTGGGCACGTCGCAAGGCCGAACTGATGGCGGGAATGCGCTGGGTCGAACTGACCTACTAACTTCGCCCTTCCAAGATCAAAGGAATGAAATGGCAGGCTTCTGGCACCTGAGCGATGTGGAACTCCTGAAGAACCTGAACCCGGAGGAGCTGCAACGGGTCGAGCACGTGGCCCACATTCGCAGCTATGACACGGGGCAGACCGTGTTTCGACCCGAGGCCAATCCCGACTCCGTCTACCTGTTGAAGGACGGCTCGATCCGTATCTATCGACTCTCGGACAAGGGCGCGGAAGCGACCTTCGGCTACGTGAGGCCCGGTGAGATCTTCGGCGAGTTGTCGGCCGTCACGAGGATGGGACGGGAAAGCCACGCCGAAGCGGCCGCGCCATCGGTGGTCTGGATCCTGCCCATCGAAACGTTCCGCGAGCTGTTGGGTTCGAAACCCGGCGTCGGGAGGCAGGTGAGCCAACAGCTGGGCGATCGGTTGAAGCGCATCGAGAAGCGAGTCGAAGGGCTCATGTTCCACGAGGCCCACATGCGCCTTGCCCTGATCCTTCGCGAGTTGGCGGATCACTTCGGCATCAAGAAAGGCGCGGGCATCGAGATCGACGGCGACTTCACCCAGAGTGAGCTGGCCACGATCGTGGGTTGCAGCCGGCAGACGCTCAATCAATGTCTGCGCGAACTCGAATCGCGCGGCCTCGCACAGATGAAGCGCCGCAGGGTGCTCTTGCCCGACACCGAGAAGCTCCGAGAGTTCATCGAAAGCGAGTCGCGCCTGGGCCGCTGAGGGCCGGGTCGCTAGGTCGCTTCTTCGTAGATGTCCATCACCTTGTGGAGCAACTCCACGGCGTCGGCCTTCGCACGCTGGAACGAGTTGCGTCCGATGATCGAACCGAAGCCCCCGCCATCGGCGATGCCCCGGATTTCGTCGAGGACCTCTTTCTCACCCTTGGCCGCGCCACCGGAGAAGATGACCACGCGCCGTCCGTTGAATGCGCATTGCACGACGTGCCGCACGCGGTCGGCCAGGGTTTCGATCGGGATGCCCTGCTTGTCGTAGACCTTTCGTGCGGCATCCTGCTCGATGTGATCGGTCGGCGGCTTCACCTTGATCATGTGGGCGCCCATCTGGGCTGCGACCTGCGCCGCGTAGGCGACGACATCGATCGCGGTCTCGCCCTCCTTCGAGAGGCTCGCGCCGCGCGGGTAGGACCAGACGACGACCACGAGGCCCGCACGTTTCGCCTCGAGAGCGAGTTCGCGCAGGTGCTCGTACATGTCGTTGCGGAAGGACGACCCGGGGTAGATCGTGTACCCGATGCCGGTGCATCCGAGGCGCAACGCGTCCTGCACCGAGCCGGTGATCGCCGGACAGGGATCCTCGGATGAATAGAGCGAATCGGAGTTGTTGAGCTTGAGGATCAGCGGCACGTCGCCTGCGAACTCGGCGGCCCCGGATTCGAGGAAACCCAGCGGCGCCGCATAGGCGTTGCACCCGGCGTCGCGCGCGAGTTCGAAGTGGTATCGCGGGTCGTAGGAGGGCGGGTTCGGTGCGAACGAGCGTGCAGGGCCGTGCTCGAAACCCTGATCGACGGGCAGGATCACCATCCTACCCGTACCCCCGAGGCGTCCGTGGCCGAGCATCCGCGCGAGATTCGTCTGTACGCCCGGATTCTCGCTTCCGTACCAGCTGAGGATTTCCTTCACACGTTCGGTCATGGCCATGGGTGGGGGGCTCCTTGATGTGGATCGCGACGTTTCACGATCGGGTTCTCGTTCTTCGGCGCGCGCGGATCACGCGCCAGATCGTTTCACTCGCTCTCCGCCAGGGCCGCGTGCGCGGCCGCGATCCTGGCGATGGGGACCCGGAAGGGGGAACACGACACGTAGTCGAGCCCCAGTCGATGACACAGTGCGATGCTCGTCGGTTCGCCGCCGTGCTCTCCGCAGATACCGAGTTCGAGATCCGGGCGAACCGCGCGACCGTCACGCACGGCGATGTCGATCAGGCGACCGACACCCGCTTCATCGACGACCGCGAACGGGTTGTGTTCGACGATTCCATTGCGGATGTAGTGCATCAGGAACCCGGCCTCCGCGTCGTCGCGCGAGATGCCGCACGTCGTCTGGGTGAGGTCGTTGGTTCCGAACGAGAAGAACTCGGCTCGAGCGGCGAGCTCTCCTGCGATCAGTGCAGCGCGAGGCACCTCGATCATGGTGCCGAACTTGTACGGAATCTCGGCGCGGGTCTCCTCCATGACCGCTCTCGCTTCCTCTTCGAGGTCGCTCTGCTGTAGCTCGAGTTCCTTCGACAGATGCACCAGCGGAATCATGATCTCGGGGATCACCTCGAGACCCTCTCGCTTCACCTCGATCGCCGCCTCGAACACCGCGCGAACCTGCATCCGGGTGAGTTCGGGAATCTGGATCCCGAGGCGGACGCCGCGCGTTCCGAGCATCGGGTTCTCTTCCCGGAGTGCCTCGACCCGCGCAAGGAAGTCCTGCTTGGTGCGGATCTCCTGCAGGGCCGCGTCGATCTCGCTCATCGTCGAGTAGTGCTGCAGGCGCATCTTCAGATCCGCGAGATCCTGAACCAGCTCGTCATAGGCGGGCAGGAACTCGTGCAGCGGTGGGTCGAGCAGGCGAATCACGACGGGCAGGCCGTGCATGGCGCGAAACAGCCCGGCGAAGTCCGAACGCTGCAACGGAAGCAGCTCCTGGATCGCCTCGCTGCGCTCGCTCGCGGTCGTGGCCAGGATCATGCGTTGCACGATCGGGAGCCGCTCCGCCTCGAAGAACATGTGCTCGGTGCGACACAAACCGATTCCCGCGGCACCGTACTCTCGAGCGCGTTCGGCATCGCGCGGGTAGTCCGCGTTGGCGCGCACCCCGAGGCGTCGGAACTCATCCGCCCATTCGAGGATCTTCAGGAGATAGGGGTTCTGGAGATCCGGGACGGCGGTCGGGAGCTTTCCCGCATAGATCTGACCGTTGGTGCCATCGACCGACAGCCATTCGCCCTCGGCGATCTCCTCGTCTCCGACGCGCAGTATGCGTTCCTCGAAGTCGAGCACGAGCGCATCCGCGCCGACGACCGCCGGCTTCCCGAACTGACGGGCGACCAGCGCCGCGTGACTGGTGCGACCCCCCTTCAAGGTCACGACGCCCTTGGCCGCCAGCATCCCGTGCACGTCATCCGGCTTGGTTTCCGGGCGGACCATCACGACATCCCTGCCGTCCTGGGCCCAGCGCTCGGCGGTATCGGCGTCGAGAGCGATCACGCCGACCGCGGCGCCGGGAGAGACATTGAGGCCGGTAGCCAGGGGTTTGCTCGTCCTCTGGGCCTCGCGATCGAGTTGCGGGTGGAGGAAGAAATCCACCTGGTCGGGCTGCACGCGACGCACGGCCTCCTCGCGCGTGATCAATCCGTCTTCGGCCATGTCGACTGCGATGCGAACCTCCGCCTGGGCGGTGCGTTTGCCATCACGCGTCTGCAGCACCCACAGCTTGCCCCGCTCGATCGTGAACTCCATGTCCTGCATGTTCGAGTAGTGGGCTTCTAGTTTGCGCGCGATGGCCTCGAACTCGGCGTGCTGCGCGGGCATGATGTCGGCCAGCTCCGCGATCGGCTGCGTCATTCGAATGCCCGCGACGACGTCTTCGCCCTGGGCATTCACCAGGAAATCTCCTTCCAGCTCAGGATCCCCGGTGGACGCATTGCGCGACATGCAGACCCCCGTCGCGCTGTCGTCTCCCATGTTGCCGAAGACCATGGTCTGGATGTTCACCGCGGTACCGAGATCGTGCGGGATTCCGGAGGCGTTTCGGTAGTCGACGGCGCGCTTGCCCGTCCAGGATTTGAAAACGGCCTCGGTGGCCATGTGGAGTTGTTCGAGTGGGTCGGTGGGAAACTCCATGCCCGAGTAGGTCTTCACCAGATCGCGAAACTGCCCGGTGATCGCCTTCCAATCCTCGGCCTCGAGGTCGGCGTCGTTCGCGACTCCGCTCTCTTCCTTGCGCCGCGCGATCACGGCTTCGAAGACCTCGTCGGGGACGTCGAGGACGACGTTCCCAAACATCTGCACCAATCGGCGATACAGGTCGTAGACGAAGCGCGCGTCGCCCGTGAGTTCGACCATCCCCTCGGCCACTTCGTCGTTGAGACCGATGTTGAGGATCGTGTCCATCATCCCCGGCATCGAGAACTTCGCGCCCGAGCGACACGATACGAGGAGCGGCCCAAGCGGATCGCCGAACTTCCGCCCGACCTCGGCTTCGATCGAGGCCACGGCCTCCTCGACCTCTTCCCACATGCCCGCCGGGAAGGTCTTTCCCGCGTTGAGGAAGGCGTTGCATCCTTCGGTCGAAACGGTGAAGCCGGGAGGTACGGGTACGCCGATCCGGGTCATCTCGGCGAGGTTCGCGCCCTTGCCTCCGAGAAAGCCCTTGACCTTGTCCCAATCGTGGCCCACCCGTGCTTCGACGAGTGGAATCTCACTGAAGAGATAGACGTAGCTTCGGTTCGATCGGCCTTCGGATCCCGCCACCGCGAGCCCTCCTCGATGCTCGGTTTGCACGAAGGCACAGTATGGGGGCGGCGCGAGGCGCTCGGTGTCGGCCAGGCGACAGCCGCGGATTCCGTCGCAGAAATTCCTCAGAAACCCATCGGCAGGTTGAGGGCCTCTCGGGCTATGGTGGTCCGACTCGCTGGCGTGTTCGAATGTGCACGCACCAGCGACCTTCTTCTTTCACCCCAGGCACTTCGACTCCAGGACGAGGAACCCCGCCATGGCCATTCCCAAAATTGCAGTCAATGGTTTCGGTCGCATCGGCCGCACCATCGTGCGCCTCGCGAAACTCCGAAACGAATTCAACATCGTGGCGGTCAACGACCTCGCAACACCCGAAGCCCTCCACTACGGATTCAAGTACGACTCGATACACGGGACCTATCCCGGCCAGGTCGACCTCGACGGCGATGTCATGACCGTCGATGGCGATCCGTTCAAGATCATCAGCGAGACCGATCCCACCAAACTCCCCTGGTCCGATTTCGACGTCGACTACGTCGTCGAGGCCACGGGCAAGTTCCGCAAGATCGCGGAACTCGAAAACCACCTGAACAACGGCGCCAAGCGGGTCTTCCTGACGGTTCCCAGCAAGGACAAGCTCGACAGTACGTGCGTGCTCGGCGTGAACGACCATGTGATCAAGCAGGACTCCAAGATCATCAGCAATGCGAGCTGCACGACGAACTGCGCCGCACCGGTCGTCAAGGTGCTGCACGAGACCTTCGGCGTGGAGCGCGGGCTGCTCAATACGATCCACGCCTACACGTCCGACCAACGATTGATCGACGCGCCCCATTCCAAGGATCTGCGACGCTCGCGCAACGCCGCGACCAACATCGTGCCGACCTCGACCGGAGCGGCCAAGGCCATCGGCCAGGTCATCCCCGAACTCGAAGGCAAGCTCGATGGCCTTGCGATGCGCGTCCCCGTCGCCGATGGCAGCGTGGTGGACCTCACGGTCGAACTCTCGCGCGATGCCACCGTCGACGAGATCAACGAGGCCATGCGCAAGGCCGCCTCCGGCTCCCTCGACGGCATCCTTCAGTACAGCGAAGCCCCGATCGTGTCGGGCGACATCGTCGGCAATCCCTATTCGAGCATCTTCGATGCTCCACTCACGCAGGTGATCGACGGTCGCTTCGCCAAGGTCGTTTCGTGGTACGACAACGAGTGGGGATACAGCTCGCGCGTCGCGGACCTGATCGGTCGAGTGGCGAAGATGGACGGGCTCGAGCCTTAAGAGGCTGAAACCGGCACGGGCACGCTCGCCGACGCCTTCAACAGGCGCTCGAACTCGAGTTCGGTGAACTCGACGAGATCGTGAAGGTCGGGGAACAGATCCCAATCCGCATTGAAGCCCCAGTAGAGCCCCTTGTCGTAGCTGAAGAGGGCAACGGCCATCATGCGGACGACGGGGGCGACGGGGTAGATCTCGAGCAGCTGGGCTCCCTGGAGATAGACGGGAACCCGTGGACCCGGCACGTTGCTGATGTAGACGTTCACCAACCGAATCGCGCCGTCGCGCACCATCCTCGCGCCGGCCGCCATCAGGTTGGGAAACACGCGGTCGCTGAACTCCTCGAACCAGCCGCCCTCTTCCCGTTCTGCGGCCGACTCCTTCAGCTCACGGGTGATTTCGATCACCTTCTTGATCCGCTTCACCGGATCCTCTTCGTCGATCGGCAACGAAGCGAAGAGCGTGGAGATGTGGTTGCCGATCGAACTGCTGTCGTCCTTGCCGCGTAGGTTCATCGGTATGGATGTTCGGAAGTCGAGATCCTGGATGCGAACACCGCGTTGACGCAGGAAACGACCGAAGGCACCGGCGGCGCTCGCGAGCACCACGTCGTTCAGGGTGCCCTCGAAGGCGCGCTTGATCTGGAGCGCCCCTTGGATGTCGAGATGCAACCAGTCGACACGCCGGTAGGGCCCGGTGGCTTCGTCGATCGGCGATGGCGTCGCTCCGAACCCGCCCGAGGTCAACGACTCGAACATGCTCGAACCCCCATCGCGCAAGCTCGCCAGCGAGTCGAAAGGGTTCGTCGCCGCTTGCCAGCCCGCGTGAGCGAGCGTCCGTGCACCGGAGAACCGATAGCCGAGTTCGTCCATCAACAACGTGCGATCCGAAGGGACGTCGCGTGGAATCCACTCGGTGCCGTCGGGTCCCGCATCGTTCGGGTCCGGGCTGAGGATCTGCGTCAGGAGTTCGACGCCGCCGACACCATCCACCATGCAGTGGTGCGCCTTGAGGATCAGCGCGAAGCGGCCCCCTTCGATTCCCTCGACGACCCAGACCTCCCAGAGCGGTTTGTGGGTGTCGAGCTTCTGGGACATCACCCTTCCGACGAGCCGCTTCACCCTTCGGACCGTTCCCGGCGGCGGAAGTGCGGTGTGGCGCACGTGATAGAAGAGATTGAATTGTCGGTCGTCGACCCAGACGGGTCGTCCGAAGAAGGGCACCTGCGCGAGTCGCTGGCGGAACCGCGGGATGAGAACCGTCGCGGCGTCGATCGTCTCGCGAATGCGCTCGATGTCGAAGGTGCCCTCTTCGTTGGTGAGGGGCTTCGCGTCGAAGATCGCGACCGCGCCCACGTGCATGTGGGTGTTCTCATCCTCGAGCGCGAGCATCAACCAATCCTGCATGCTCAGGCGGTCGTAGTGCGCGTAGCCCATCTTCGAACCTCCATCGGATGCGGAGTCAACGACGGCCCGCCCCGCAGCGACATTCTCACGACCCGGGTGCCGAGTCGGCAAGAGGTCGTTGTCGATCGCGAGCCGAGCCGCGCGGCATTGTCCGCGCTCGGTGTCGGGTAGCCGACACCCTTGCTTGGTCGCCGAATCGAGCTGACGTAGATTCGCTGCGAACCTTGCCTCGGAGGTCCAGATGCCCGAGCCCCTCCCCGACGTCCGCAAACTGAATGACCTGACCGGCAAGGTCGCCATCGTGACCGGGGGATCGCGAGGCCTGGGACTCGCGATCGCGACGGGCTTCGCCGCGGCCGGCGCGCGCGTCGTCGTTGCGAGCCGCAACGGCGAAGTCTGTGAGCAGGTCGCCGCCGACCTCGTCGATCGCGGCGCAGACGCCGTGGGGATCGGCGCAAACGTCCGCAGCGCGGCCGATCGTGATCAGCTGATCGAAACCTGCCTCGATCACTACGGACGTATCGACGTCCTGGTGAACAACGCCGGGAGCAACATCCACCACGAACCGCTCCGCAAGACCGAGGAGAGCAAGTTCGATCACGTCTTCGATGTGAATTGCAAGTCGCCAACCTTCCTGTCCGCGAGGTGCGCCGACGTGATGGCCCAGCAGGGGAGCGGCTCGATCATCAACATGAGCACGACGGGTGTCCGCTTCGCACCGCGCAACATGGCCTTCTACGGTGCAGCGAAGTTGGCGCTGATCTACATCACCCAGGTGATGGCCGCCGAGTGGGCGCGCGACGGCATTCGCGTCAACGCTCTTGCGCCAGGAGCTTTCCGAACCGACATGCTCGACTCGATCCTCGAAAGCGATCCCCACGTGGCGGAAGGCGTCGACGACATGATCTTCATGCGTCGCTTCGCCGAACCGGAAGAGATCATCGGCACGGCCATCTTCCTGGCGAGCGACGCATCTTCCTACATGACCGGCGCGACGCTCTACTACGACGGTGGGATGTTGCCCTCGTAGCGCGATCGGGGATCATCATTTCGAACAAAGGAGAATTGCTCCATGGAAATCGAGAACTGGCAAGGGTTGTTCGCTCTGATCGTCTTCGGTGCGGTCGTGAACTTCCCGATCGCGTTCATCGTGATGCGCACACTCTCGGACAAGCAGGGGATCGCGCCCTACGTCGCCACCACGAGGAACATCACCATGGGCTTGCTGACCGTCATTCCCGCGGCGGGTGTGGCCGGTGCGCCGTTTTTCCTGATCCCCTTCATGGGGCCGATCTTCGGCGTCTTCGTCTCGTCGTGCGTGGCGCCGATGTTGCTGGCCGACCGCTTCGACATCTCACAGGCCCAGGCCGCGAAGATCGTGATTCCAACCGTCCTCGTCGTCGCAGCGACTTCGGCTGGCATCTTGTACGTCGGGCTCCCGATGGTCATCGACTACTGAGCCTTCGCTCGTCTTGGAGCACGACGATCGACTGGAAGACCTGGCCGCGGTGTATCACTCGCCGAGTTCGACTCGCGCGCACTCGGTGTCGCGGGGATTGAGTTCGAGGCAGCGATCCAGCACCTCGCGAGCGGCATCGCGATCGCGGAGGCGTTGATAGACCCGGGCGAGGTCGGGGAGCGGAGCGAGTCGGCGATCGTTGAGTTCGATCGAGCGCTCGAGAGCGGCACGCGCGCCGGGTAGATTGCCCACCGCAAGTAGGGCACGACCGAGATCGTCCAGGATCGGGGGATAATCGGGCCTCTGCCGATTGGCCAGTTGGAGGAGGTTCACGGCGCGCACCGGCTGCCCCACGTTGACGAACTGCCGCCCCACCCGACCCCGCATCCACGCCGCGTAGTAGGTGGCTGTCGGGTGCGGCGCCGTCGCCTGCTCTGCTGATCGAAGCTCCCGCAAGATGCCCCGCTCGTTCGCGATCTCCTTCAGGTGCGCCGTGGCGATGTGTTCCCGGGCCTGGAAGTAGCCCGGCATCTTCTGGCGGAACTCTGCGATCTCCGCCTCGCTCAGACCCTCGAAGTCCACGATCTCGGGGAACCGTTCGGCTCGCATCGCCTGGTAGTACTCGACGTTCTCCTGCACCGTCTGCCGCGTCGCGTTGCGGGGAGTGAGATACTCGATGATCGGCAGATCGTCGGAGTTGATGGGAAGCCCGCTTCCGATCCCGGGGATCGCATCTTGATCGAAGAGGTAGTGGGCGAGCAGGTCGTACTCGTTGTCGATGCCGATCTCGCGCAGGTCGAGAGCGATCTCGGGGCGCGCCACGCGCTGGCGCAGATTCGCGAGATCGATCTTCAGGGGTTCTTCGGTTCCGATCAGGACGATGTCGTTGTAGGCGAACCACGCCGTTACGTAGGGGAAGACCTCGTGGAAGGTCTTCACGATGATGCGCGTCTCTTCCAGCCCCGCCTGGTAGAGAGGAAGGTACTGACACATCACACCGCCGGGCTCGAGCTTCGCCTTCGCGTTCTGGAAGTGTTCGAGGCCGTAGAGATATCCCGAACCGGCAAAGAAGGGATCGAGCGGGTCCTCGGTGATGACGTCGTACTTCCTTCGTGTCGTGTTCAGGTAGTTGCGCCCGTCGTCGAAGATCAGGTTCGCGTTGGGTTGGTCCAACGCGTTCCGGTTGTACTTCCCGAACATGCGCGCCCCGGCCACGATCTCGGGTGAGATCTCGATCACGTCTGCGGGCTCGCCGTGTCGAACGAGACTCCCGAAGGTCATGCCCGCGCCGAGGCCGATGACCATTGAACTCCTGGGGTCGGGATGCAGCAGCATCGGGATGTGCCCGAGCAGATATTGATTGGCGACGTCCCAGAGGGTCGTCGACGCCATGGGCTTGCCGTTGATGGAGATGATGCGAGGGTCGACGTTGCCCGTGACGCTGACGTTGACGTTCACGCCCTCGTCGAAGTAGAGCAGGTTGCGCTTCGAATTGACCAGCGCCTCCACGCTCTGGTAGCGGTTGACATAGGGCGCGCTGCTGATCAGCAGCGGATCCCAGGTGCGGTGGGTCCACGCGCCGAGAACGAGTACGAGGATCGACGCAGCGAGGGCCAGCATTCGACGCCGTGCATCCTGTTCCAGCGACGCAATGGCGGCCGCGATCGCGACTCCCGTGACCCCCATGACCAGAATCGTGGTCTGTGCGCCCAACGCCGGTAATAGAAAGAAGCCACCCAAGAAGGAGCCCACCACCCCACCGATGGTGTTGGTGGAGTAGACCAGGCCGACGTCACCGCCCGAGTGCTCGGCCTTCTCTGCCCAGGCCGCAGCAACCAGGGGAAAGGCAGCGCCGAACATCAGGGTGGGCACGAAGAGAAGCACCAGATTGATCGCGGCCTTGACGAAGAGGAGATCGGCGAAGCCCTCGACATCCTGGGAAAGATGGACGAAGAGCAGCGGAAGCTGATCGAAGTAGCCGACCGGAATCAACGAATAGGCCGCGGCGATCAGCTCGACCCCCGCAAAGGCGAAGACGACGTTGCGGATCCGCGGCAGCACCCGTGTTGCGATCTGACTGCCGAGCCCGATGCCGACGATGAAGACCGCCAACATCAGGCCGAAGGTATAGACCGTCGATCCGGTCACCTGGATCAGGAGACGAATCCACGCGACCTGCAGGACCATGGAAACGAAACCGGCGATCGCGAAGAGCCAGAGGATCTTTCGTTGCGTGCTCGAGTGTCGGGCCGCCGTTCGCTCGACCGCAGCGGCGCTGAAGTCGCGACCCCGGAACAAGGCCCAGGCCGTCGCGGCGATGCCCAGGTTCACGGCACCCGTCATGTAGAGCGAGCCGTTGACGCCGAGTAGCGGGATGAGAAAGATGGCGGCGAGGATCGTGCCGAGGGCCGCTCCGAGGGTGTTGACCGAGTAGAGGTGCCCCGCGTCCGTAGCCACGGAGTCGTCGCTGGGTTGGACGAGCTTGACGAGCACCGGCAACGTCGCGCCCATCAAGGTCGTCGGGATCAGCAATCCCAGGAACGAGAGCGCGAACCGCACGGCCGTCAGTCCCCCGAGCCCCCCCGCGACCATCGGCTGGAGATGGAAGTAGATCCAATCGATCCCGATGAAGATCAGGGGACTGAGGACTCCGAACACTCCGAGCGCGATCTCCAGCTGGACATAGGTGCGGACGGGGTTCGGACCCCGGTCCATCCAGCGACCGATCAACCAGGCCCCCAGGGCCAGGCCCGTGAAGAAGACCGTCAACACCGTCGAAACGGCGTAGACCGTGCTCCCGAAGATCAGGTTGAGCTTGCGGCCCCAGAGGATCTCGTAGATGAGGCCCGTCGAACCCGACACGAAGAAGAGCAGGTAGACCACGGCCCGCTGCGTCCGGTTCAGGTTCAAGCCAGCTCCAACTGATGATGGCGGGCGGCGCCGGGCGCGCCTCCAGGGGAGGTTCTCACGAACGAACGAACAGGAGTTCGAGTGGCGTCTAGTCTTTCATATTCCCGCCGCGATCGGTAGCGCGAGCGGGCCACGTCCCCTGGGCGACGCCGGATTCGCGTAGCCGTGGATGTCTACGCACTGTGTTCGGTGCGTAGTCAAGAAGCGCGACGCCGGATTTCTGCGGCAACGAGCCAGAGTCGATCCTGCCCCCAGACGGCCAGGTCCTCTTCACCTTCGGGACCGGACAACCGAAAGCTCGGGACGCCCCAGAGACCGAGACCGTCGACCATCTCGTCTTGATTCTGCTCGACCATCGCTTTCCATTCCTCGCTACCGATCACCTTCTGCGCTTCGGTCCAATCGAGGCCCGCGGCTTCCACGGCTTGCCGCATCCCCGCTTCCTTGTGCAGTCCGACGCCGAGTGCGAAAGCGTGCCTGAGCAGGGAGCTCATCAGGGCCTCGTCCTTTCCCTGGCTCCTGGCCCAGGGAAGCAGCGAGTAGGCACGACGCGTGGGGGTCCCGATCGGCATCACCAGGTTGCCGAAGGGAACGCCTTCGAAGTCGCCCTCGCGTTTGGTGTCGAACATGATGTACCGGGCCTTGGGCCGCGGTGCCGGAACACCGCGCATCACCATCGGCAGCACCGGCTTGTGGTGGAACTCGATCCCGCACGCCTCCTTCAAGGCGATCGTCCTGTCGAACACGATCGCCGTATACGGTGAGTTCAATGACGGATAGAAATCCAACCGCATTCCGCTCGCATCGATTCCAGTGACATCGGCGTCGGGACGCGGCGCGATCAAGGGGGCCTCGGGCGAGTTGCACGCGCCGAGCTCGCGCAGTCGATTCTC
>JANQEL010000142.1 GCA_028278345.1 Myxococcota bacterium | reverse complement strand
GGTGGATCCGCCAGGCGCTGGTGCGCGCGATCCAGAACCACTCGCGCACGATCCGGCTGCCTTCCCACGTGCACGACCGGCTGCAGCGCAGCCAGCGCGTGCGCGCGGAACTCACGGGCAAGCTCGGTCGCGAACCCACCCCGGCGGAACTCGCTCCGGCGCTGGGCACGGACACCGAGGCCCTCGAAGCCCTCGATCGGCTCTCGCGGGAGGCCATCTCCCTCGAGTCGAATGTCTCGGGGACGGAGAAGCGCCTCGAAGACTTCGTACCGGACCAGACCTCGTCGGCTCCCGACGGCGGCATGGACAACGACCGCATGCGCACCGGTGTCGGCGCGCTGATCGGTTCGCTCACCCCGCGTGAGCAGTTGATCCTGCGGCTGCGCTACGGGCTCGCCGGCGAAGAGGAGCACACCCTCGAACAGATCGGCCAGACCCTCGGGCTTTCGCGCGAACGCGTGCGCCAGCTCGAGGCGCGGGCGCTGAAGCGCCTGCGCGAGACGCAGCCCGCACTGCGGCTGCACCCGATCCTCGAGCCCTGATCCAGGGCACGCAGAGAGTCAAAGCCATGACGACGGCGGCGCTTCGGCGCCGCCGTTTTCATTTGGGCGTGATGGCGTCGGGAACGAAGAGCACTTCACCGTTCACGCGGAAGTCCCCGATCGCCTGCTGGCCCGCGGCCGAGAGAATCCAGTCGATGAAGCGTCCGGCGGCGGCGGTCTTCACATGGGGGTGCTTCGCGGGGTTCACCAGGATCACGCTGTAGGGGTTCATCAGGCGCGGATCGCCGACCACCACGATCTCGAGGTCGAGGCGGTTCTTGAAGGCGAGCCAGGTGCCGCGATCGACGAAGGCATAGGCCCCCATGCCGGCCGCGGTGTTGAGCGTCGCGCCCATCCCCGACCCGGTTTCGCGATACCACTGGCCGGAGAACACCGTGGGGTCGCGCTCGGCGGCCTTCCACAGCCGAAGCTCGGCCTTGTGGGTGCCGGAATCGTCGGCGCGCGATGCGAAGGGCGCTCCGGCATCGGCGATCATCGCCAGCGCCTTCGCCACGTCGTTCATGCCTGAAACACCTGCCGGATCGCTCGCGGGGCCGACGATGATGAAGTCGTTGTGCATCAGCGGGTGGCGCTTCACTCCGTAGCCTTCGGCTACGAAGCGCTCTTCCGACTTGCGGTCGTGCACCATGAGCACATCGGCGTCGCCGTTGCGCGCGAGGCGCAGCGCCTGCCCTGTGCCCACCGCGACGACGCGGACGTCGATGCCGCTTTCGTCCTTGAACTTCGGGAGGATCTCCTCGAGCAGGCCCGAGTTGTCGGTCGAGGTCGTGCTCGCAAGGGTGATGAAGCGGTCGTCGGCCAGGGCGGGCGCCGCGGCGATCAGCACGGCGACGGCCATCGTCAACGCGATCGACCCATCGAACCCACTCCACCACCTCACCACAGAAGCTCTCCCTTGATGAACGCGCGCGCATCGTCCGATGCGGGCTCGTCGAAGAACCGCTCGACCGACGCGGTTTCCTCCACGCGGCCGCGGTTCATGAAGACGACCTCGTCACCCAGACGCTGCGCCTGTGCGAGGTCATGGGTGATCATGATGACGCGGGTTCCCGCGCTCGCAATCGCTTCGATGATCTCTTCGACGGCGCGCACGGCGGTCGGATCGAGGGCGCTGGTCGGCTCGTCGAGGAAGAGCACCTCGGGTTCGAGCGCCCAGGCGCGAGCCAGAGCAACACGCTGGCGTTCACCCGACGAGAGCACACGCGCGTGGCGATCGGCGAGGGCGAGCAGGCCCGTTCGTTCGAGGCTCTCGCGCGCGCGGGCGCTCGCCTGGTCTTTCTCGCAGCCCGCATTCACGAGGGCATATTCGACGTTGGCCTGGGCACTTCGCCGCAGCAGCACCGGGCGCTCGAAGACCATCGCCTGGGCGTGACGCGCATCAGGGCCATCGGCTGCCGGGTTCCAGCGAACTTCGCCCGAAGTCGCCTCGACCAACCCGTGCGCGATGCGAAGCAGCAGGCTCTTCCCCGCACCGTTGGGACCGACGATCATGCTGCGCGCCGATCCGTCGAAGCGCAGATCGATGTCCGAGAGCAATGCGTTTCCGTCGACTGCAAAGCCGACACCGTGAAGTTCGAGGGGGAGGATCGACATCACGGCACCGCCGTTTCGTCGATGCGCGACTGGCCCAGGGCCGCCGCCGCGTTCAAGACCAGGCTGATCAACAGGAGCACGATTCCGAGACCGAGCGCGAGGGGCAGATCCCCTTTGCTGGTCTCGAGCGCGATCGCGGTCGTCATCACCCTCGTTACGTGCGCGATGTTGCCACCGACGATGATCACCGCGCCCACCTCGGCGATCGCACGCCCGTAGCCCGCGAGCAGGGTCGTCAGCAGTCGATGCCTGCCTTCATAGAGCAGCGTCTGCACGACACCGAGGGGGCTCACGCGCAGGGATCGGAAGAGCTCGTCGTACTCCTCGTGCAGGTCTTCGAGGGTCTGACGCGAGAGCGCCGCCACCAGCGGCATGATGAGCACGAACTGCGCGATCACCATCGCGGTCGGCGTGAACAACAAGCCGAGGGTTCCGAGGGGCCCCGAGCGCGAAAGCACGAGATAGACGACCAGTCCCACGACCACCGGCGGAAGCCCCATCATCGCGTTGAGCGACACGACCGCGAAGCGTCGCCCCCGAAAGCGCGCAATGGCGAGCCAGCCACCCAGCGGGAGCCCCACCAACGCCGCGAGGAAGACCGCCGTCAGCGAGACGCGCAGCGAAAGCAGGACGATCTCCACGAGGTCTGGGTCGAAGCCGACCAGCAGACGCAGGGCCGTGGCGAACGCCTCGAAGAGACTGTCCATCGGCGACCCGCCGCTACCCGTTCCCGAAGATCGCGGGGTCGAGATCCACACCCACCGGGCAGTGATCCGATCCCCTCACCTCGGGCTCGATGAACGCGTTCTTCACGAACTTCATGGCCGCGGGCGATGCGAGTACGTAGTCGAGGCGCCACCCGATGTTCTTCTCACGCACTCCAAAACGCTGGCTCCACCAGCTGTAGTGCCCCTCGCCCTGTTCGAACTCGCGAAAGGTGTCGATCCAGCCGGCATCGATCCAACGATCGATCTCTTCGCGCTCTTCAGGGCAGAAGCCGCTGGTCTTCACGTTGGCCTTCGGTCGCGCGAGGTCGATCTCTTTGTGTGCGGTGTTGAGGTCACCGATCACCAGCACGCGGTAGCCACCCTTGCGCAGGCGCTGGACCTTGTCGAAGAGCGCACGGTACCAGTCGAGCTTGTAGGGGATGCGACTGTTGTCGCGATCCTTGCCATTGCCGTTCGGAAAGTAGCCGTTGGCCACGATCAAGCGACCGAAGCGCGCGATCTGAATTCGACCCTCGACGTCGAAGCGATCCTCGCCGAGGCTGGTCTCGATCGAGTCGGGCTTGCGACGCGAGAAGAGCCCGACCCCGCTGTAGCCCTTGCGTTCGGGATGGGTGTAGGCCTGGTGGTAACCGTCGAAGTCGCGGACCTGTTGCGGAATGTCCTCGGGCCAGGCCCGCACTTCCTGCAGCCCCACGATCTCGGCGTCGGTCCTCGCGAGCCAGTCGAGCATGCCCTTCTTGGTCGCGGCGCGGATGCCGTTGATGTTCCAGGAATAGAGGCGTGCGGTCTTGCGAGACTTGGCGGGCATGGGGGGAGTTCCGTTCGTGGTGACGCGAATCAGCCGAGCAGCAGATAGAGCCCGAAGGCCGTGCCGACGGCGAAGGTGTAGTAGGCAAATTGATAGAAGGTCTGCCGCCGCAGGACGACGACGAAGAGCCAGATGGCGAGGATTCCCGAAGCGAGCGCCGTCGCGCAACCCAGCGTGAGGGCGCTGATGGCCTCGGGAGAAGCCTGCCCGAGATCCGGCAGCATCAAGACCGCGGCGCTGCTGATCGCGATGATCCCCATCAGGAAGGAAAACTCGGCAGCCGCGGCGGGCGCCACGCCGAGGGCCAGGGCCACCGCGACCGTCGAACCGCTACGCGAAACCCCCGGCAGGATCGCGAGGGCCTGGGCGAAGCCGATCAGCAGGGCCGCCCCCCAGCCGGGAACCGTGCTCGTCGCGCGCGGCAGGGTCGAGCGCGTCGTCCACAGGATCATGGCGGTGAGCAGGAGCCCGATCGAAGCGACCTCGGGGCTCGAGAGGATGCGGTCGAGCATGCCGTTCGCCACGAGGGCGACCGCCACGGCCGGCAGCGTCGCCACCACGAGCTTGCCCACGTACTCGAAGCTCGCGCGATCCACCGCGAAGACCCCGTGCACGAGTTCGGCGATCTTGGCGCGGTAGAAGATCGCGATCGCCAGCAGCGTCGCGACGTGCACCCCCACCTCGAAGAGCAGACTGCCGTCGGCCTCGAGGCCCAGCAGCGTCCCGAATACCACGAGATGCCCCGAACTCGAAACGGGCAGGAACTCGGTCAGGCCCTGCACCAGCCCGAGAAAGAGTGCTTCGAGGGAGCTCACGATTCTCCATGGCTGGCGGCGCAGCGGCCAGCAGCGTTACGGGGAGTGCGCGCATCCTACCGAAAGGGCTCTCGGATGGCCTGCGGCGCTGCCCGATTCGCGGTGCCCGTTGCGCGGCGCCTTCGACTCGCGCACAGTCGCGCCCGCCCAAGCCCAGCGCATCCCGGAGAACCCCATGGAACTCGCATGTCTCGATCTCGAAGGTGTCCTGATACCCGAGATCTGGATCAACTTCGCCGAACGCACCGGCATCGACGAACTGCGCGCGACCACGCGCGACATCCCCGACTACGACGTGTTGATGCGCCAGCGCCTCGACATCCTGCGCCAACACAAGCTCGGCCTACCCGACATCCAGGAAGTCATCGGTGGGCTCACTCCCCTCGAAGGCGCGGCCGAGTGCCTCGATTGGCTCCGCGAACGCTTCCAGGTGGTCATCCTCTCGGACACCTTCTACGAGTTCGCCGAGCCGCTGATGCGCCAACTCGCCTGGCCCACGCTCTTCTGCCACAAGCTCGAAACCGACGACAAGGGCATGATCGTCGATTACCACCTGCGCCAGGCCGACCCGAAGCGCAAAGCCGTGCAGGCCTTCCACGGCCTCAACTTCCGCATCATCGCCAGCGGCGACTCCTACAACGACACCACCATGCTCGGCGAAGCCGACGCCGGCATCCTCTTCCGCCCCCCACAGAACGTGATCGACGAATTCCCCCAATACCCCGTCGCCACCACCTACCCCGACCTCCAGGCCGAATTCAGCAAAGCCTCCACGAGAGACATCCGCCCCTGACCCCAACCCTCCCTCGACGAGGCATCGCGCACCGCACAGCAAGGAGCGGTCGGGTCCGTGAGGGGTTCAGGCGAAGTAAAGCGCAGCGAAGCGAGCCATGAGCCTGAACCCCTCACGGGCCCGGCCGCGGCTTACCGCTCCGACTCACCGCTTCCGATGACTCTTCGAGAGAACCTTCTTTCGAAGCCGAAGCGACTGCGGCGTCACCTCGAGCAGCTCATCATCTTCGATCCACTCGAGCGCACTCTCGATCGTAGGCTTCCGCGCCGGAGTGATGATCGGCGCATCGTCCTTCCCGGCCGCCCGCATGTTGTCGAGCTTCTTGGCACGGCAGACGTTCACGTTCATGTCCCCCGGCCGCCGATTCTCGCCGACGATCTGCCCTTCGTAGACCTGCGTGCCGGGATCCACGAACATCATCGCCCGCTCCTGGATCTTCGAGATCGCGAACGGCGTCGTCTGTCCCTGATCGGTCGACACGATGCCGCCGACCGAACGCTTCTCGAGATCGCCGGCCCAGGGCTCGTAGCCCTTGATCGTCGCGTACATGATGCCTTCACCACGCGTGTCGGTGAGGAACTCGCTGCGATAACCGAAGAGGCCGCGGCTCGGTACCACGAAGGAAAGCGCTACGCGCCCGCCTTCCTGTCGCATGTCCTCCATGCGTCCCTTGCGCACCGCGAGCTTTTCCATCACCGAGCCCGCTGCCCAATCGGGAACGTCAATCGCAACGTCTTCCACCGGCTCGCACTTCTGGCCGTCGATCTCTCGCGGGATGATCTCCGGCCGCGAGACTGCGAACTCGTAGCCTTCCCGGCGCATCGTCTCGACGAGCACGGCGATCTGCAGCTCGCCGCGGCCCGACACCTTGAAGGTGTCCTGGCGATCGGTCTCCTCGATCGCGACCGAGATGTTCGCGAGCCCTTCGCGGCGCAGGCGGTCCCCGATCTGCCGGCTCGTCACGAACCTGCCCTCACGCCCGGCAAAGGGTGAGGTGTTCACCGCGAAGTGCACGCTGATGGTGGGCGGATCGATCTCGATGCGTTCGAGGGGTTCCGGATGGGCGGGGTCGCAGATCGTGTCGCCGATCTCGATCGAGTCGATGCCCGCGAGGATCGCGATGTCTCCCGCACGCGCCTCTTCCATCTCGACGCGTTCGATCCCGCGCGTTCCGAAGAGTTTCGTGACCCGAAACGTCTCGCCGGACCCGTCACGACCGACGCGAACCACGCTCGCGCCGCGCGCGAGCACGCCGCGATTCACCCGTCCGATCACGAGGCGACCCACGTAGGAGTCGTAGCCGAAGGTCACCGCCTGGAACTGCGTCGGGCCGTCGAGATCGACCATCGGCGGCGCCGTGTTCTCGAGGATCGCGTCCATCAACGGCCGGAGATCCTTCGCTTCCTCTCCCATGTCGAGCTTCGCGAGCCCCGCCTTGGCGGAGGTATAGACGGTGGGGAAGTCGAGCTGGTCGTCGTCGGCCCCGAGTTCGACGAGCAGGTCGAAGACCTCGTCGAGAATCTCTTCGGCCCGCTCTTCCGGGCGATCGATCTTGTTCACTACGAGCACGGGCTTGAGTCCGCGTTCGAGGGACTTGCGCAGCACGAAGCGCGTCTGGGGCATCACCCCTTCGACGGCGTCGACCAGCAGCAGCACCGCGTCGACCATGCCGAGCACGCGCTCGACTTCGCCACCGAAGTCGGCGTGGCCGGGGGTATCGACGAGCTGGATGCGCGTGCCCTCGAACTCGATCGCCGTGCTCTTCGACGAAATGGTGATGCCGCGCTCGCGCTCGAGATCCTGCGAATCCATCACCCGGTCTTCGACCACCTGGTTGTCGCGGAACGAACCGGCGAAGCGCAGCATGGCGTCGACGAGGGTCGTCTTGCCGTGATCGACGTGGGCGATGATTGCGAGGTTTCGCAGATCGTCGCGGGCGGTGCGTTTGGACGGATTCGGGTTCGACACGGAGATCACTTCACGGATGCAGGTGCGGCGTGAGACCCGGGCCGGGCGAACTGCACGCACACGCGGGGCGCGAAGGTCGCTTCGGCGGGTCGCTACACCAAAGACGGTTTCATGGCTGCGGGGAGGGGATGGTTCACGCCGCGCGGGGGTCGCGGCGCGCGCAAACTAGCGCAACCACGTCGGAATCACTCGCGCCCGCAGCCCCGCTGGAGAGGCGATGAGAACGCCCTCAGCAGCGCGGCGCGGCGATTTCCGTCCGATTGCACTCGCCCTGCCGCCGCACTTCGAAGCGCGCTCCCCGCTTGGCCAGGATGTGGTTCGCCAACGCGCACTCGAGGGCGCGTCCGCGCAGGGCCGCATTCCACCACTCGAGGTGCTGGGCGTCTTCCCTGGCCTTGTCTTCGATCGCGAAGACCACCTCTTTTTCGCTCGTTGACACTTCGATCCGCAGGCTGCCGTCCTTCCCCATGGCCTCCATCGCGCCGTAGGCCTGGCAGAGCAGGATGTAGTGGAAGACCTCGGGTTCGGCGCGCACTTCCGGGAGCTCGTCGGGGATGTCGAAGGCGATGTCGAAAACGCGACCGCCGTACTCGTCGAGGGCCCGCTCGAAGCCCACTGCGATGACCGCGGCACCGATCGACGAGATCTCGGCCGGCGGCTCCGAAAGCACCGGCCGCACCAGCGCCAGCAACGCAGCCGAGCGCGCAGAGAGATCGTCGATCTCGAGAGACGCCACGGCGAGGCCGCGCGCATCGAGTTCTTCGTCGAGCAGGTGCGCCTGCAATCGCACCGCCGCGACGAGGTTCGAGATCTCGTGACACATCGCGAACACCAGGTTCGCAGAATCACCCGCAGACTTGCCGAACGCGTCGCCGGTCATCGGCCGCCCCCCAAGTCGCGACATTGTCGCACGATCCGGGGCCGAAGGCCCGATCCGTTTTGCCCGGGACGGGCGCATGGTAGATTCGCGCCCATGAACACCGACAAGATGCTCGCCCGTACGTCCAAGCGACTGCAACTCGAGACGATCCGCCGCCACATCTTCCTCTGCGTCGGCGGCAAGTGTGCGGACGACGACGCCCAGGCGAAATCGTGGTCGTTCCTGAAGGCCCGGCTCGCCGAACTCGAACTCGTGGACGTCGAACAGGGCATCTTCCGCTCGAAGGCCGAGTGCCTGCGCGTGTGCATGGAGGGCCCGATCGCCCTCGTCTACCCCGAAGGCACCTGGTACCGCCATGCGACCCAGGAAAACCTGGAGCGCATCATTCAAGAACACCTGATCGGAGGCCAGCCGGTCGCCGATCTCGCCTTCAGTCGCACCGCCCTTCCCTTCGACGAGGTCGCGAAGGGCATCGAGTCGCGCTGATGCGCACGGCCCACCTGTTCGGTCGACATCATCAACACATTGGCGCGGTGGATCTCGTGGCCGAGGGCCCGTGCGCCATCGCGATCTCGCGCGGGGGCGCGCCGAAGCAGTACAACTTCACCGAACCCAACGAAGACGCGTGCGCTTTTGCGTGGGGCGATGGTGGGGTGTTGCTCGCCGTGGCGGACGGACATCACGGCGCGGGAGGTTCCGAACGCGCGATCGAACACCTGCTCGCGAAGGCGCCCACCTGGCTCGACGCCCAACCGCTCGAGCGCGGCGGTCTCGTGAACGATCTGCGCGAAGCCCTCGACCAGATTGCCGAGCGCATCTTCGACGACGCCGTCGCAGCCGATCTTCCTCCGGCGGCCACCACGCTCTCGGTCGTCGTGCTCCGACCGGGTGACGACCTGCTCGGCCATGCGTCCGTGGGCGACAGCCACGTCTTCGTTTCGCGAGACGGCGCGACGGGCGACATCAGCTGGGCCGCCCACTCGAGCGACACCCCCGAATACCTCGGACGCGAACGCGATCTGTCGAACGACCAGAAGCTGCTCGTCGAAGCCACCGACCTCGGCAACGCACGCGCGATCGCCCTCGTGACCGATGGCTTCTCCGAAAGAGGCATCGGCCACACGGACCCGCGTGCGGCACTCGAGAGCCTCTTGATCGACACCCTCGGCGCGGAACCCGACCTGCGCGCACCCGACACGAGTCGCGCGATCGCCGAATCGGCCCTCGCCGCTCAGCGCCAGCAACGTTCGGGCGACAACGTGGCGTGCGCGGTCTGGACCGCCCTCTAGCCACGTACCCTGGAGAAGCGATGCCGCTCGAATACGGCGTAGATGACGGGTCGTTTCGCACCGCTGGAGGGGAAGCGGGGATTCGCAAACTCGTGGACGATTTCTATGACGTGATGGATCGCGAACCCGGCGCCGCAGTGATCCGCCGCATGCACCCCGCCGACCTGGAAGTGTCGCGCGACAAACTCGCGCGCTTCCTCTGCGGGTGGCTGGGCGGACCCAAGCGCTACCGCGAGAAGTACGGCCCGATCCAGATCCCGAAGGCGCACGCGCGCTTTCCGATTGGCGGCGACGAGCGTGACGCCTGGCTCCACTGCATGGCGGAGGCGATTTCGATGCAGGACTACCCGCTCGATTTCGCGAGCTATCTCCTCGCGCAACTGCGCATCCCCGCCGAGCGCATCGTGCAGACGGGGCGGTTGCCCGGAGACGAATCAAACTGACCCGTTACGCTTGGGGTGGGAGGGGTCTTTCCATTGGCGCTCAAGCTGATCGAAGCGCACGTGACCGAATCACTGGCGGAAGAGGCGCGCGAAACCCTCGCGGCCCTCTCTTCCCACACCTGGACCGAACCCGGCGGTCGACACGGAGCCATCGTTCGCGCCGTGCTCGGCGGTGAACGCTCGGGCACCGCCCTCGACGCGCTTCACGATCGCATCGCCGATCAAGGGCGGCTGATGGTGCTCGTCGAGCCCCTCGACGCCGTGCTGCCGCGCCCCCTCGCATCGAAGTCGGACAGCCGCATGGAGAGCGTTCGCTCGGCGGCCGCGGTGAGTCGCGAAGAGGTCTACGCCAACATCGCCGTTGGCGCGAAGCTGCATCGCCACTACCTGCTGCTGGTCGTGCTCGCGGCCGTCGTCGCCGGCGTCGGCCTATCCCATGACAACACCGCGGCGGTCATCGGAGCGATGGTGGTGGCCCCCCTGCTCGGCCCCAACATGGCCATCGCCCTCGGCCTGGTGCTGGGAGATCTCCCGCTCGTGCGCCGCGCGTTGATCACCACGGGTGCGGGCTTCGCGTTGACTCTGGTGTTCGCGACCTTCCTCGGCTTCGCCCTCGACGTCGATCCCGCCATCCCCGAACTCGCCTCGCGCACGCGGGTCGGCGCGTGGGACATCGTGCTCGCCCTCGCGGCGGGTTGCGCCGGTGCCCTCGCCTTCACCACGGGGGCACCGACCTATCTCACGGGCGTGATGGTCGCGGTCGCCCTGCTTCCGCCGACCGTCGCGTGCGGGATGCTGATCTCTGCCGCGGAATGGCGCGGCGCCGCGAGCGCCCTGCTTCTCGCCGGAGGCAACGTCACCGCCGTCACCCTGGCCGCTATCTTGACCTTCTTGTGGCGCGGCATGCGCCCACGCAATTGGTGGCTGGCGGATCGCGCTCGCCATAGCGCGCGTCGCGGCATCGCGATCTTCGTCGCGCTGCTCGTCCTCCTCACGGGCATCATCCTACTGGCGGGAACGCCGGGCCGATAGCCAGCTAGGACGAATCGAGCTGTTCGGCAACCATTTCGGCGATGGCCTGCGAAGCCGTGAGACCGGGGGATTCGATGCCGATGCAATTCATCAGGCCCGGTAGACCGCGGGCGCTCTCCTCGCGGATCTCGAAGTCGCGAAAGCCCTCCCCCGGGCCGGCGAGCTTGGTGCGCAGGCCGGCGAAGTCGGGGGCGAGCCACTCGTCTTCGAGGGTCGGGAGGTAGCGGCGCACGGCTTCGGCGAAGGCAGCGCGTTTGCTTTCGTCGACGGTGTAGTCCGCGCGATCCACGTAGGTCGCATCGGGTCCGAACCGCACGCGCCCGGCCAGATCGACCGTGGCATGCACACCGAGCCCGGCACCCGCTGCACTGCCAACGGGATAGATGAGCTGCGAAAGAGAGATGGGCGCACTCGGCGCCAGGGAGAAGTAGTCGCCCTTGCAGAGATGAACCCGCAGACCCTCGCGATCGACATCGAGGCCCGCGAGAGCGGCGACCTGCTCTGCCCCCATGCCCGCCGCATTGACCACCTCGCGACAACGAAGCGACTGTTCTTCGTCGCTCTCTCCCGCGCGAACCACGACTCGCCACGCGTCGGGCTCGCGATCGAGGGCCGTCACGCGATGGTGAAGCAACAGCGCGGCGCCGTTCTCCTCGGCCTCGGCGAGATACGAAAGTGCCAGGCCGTGCGCGTCGACGATGCCCGTCACCGGCGAGGACAGAGCCGCGACCCCCGCCACATCGGGCTCGAGGCGATGGAGCTCGGCCGCGTCGATCATCGCGAGTTCGGGAACCCCGTTCGTGCGAGCGGCTACGAAGAGCGCTTCGAGCTTCGGCACTTCGTCGTCGCTGGTCGCGACGATCAACTTGCCCGTGCGCTTGTGCTCGACACTTCGCTCCGCGCATCGCGCGTAGACGAGATCCGAACCCCGCCGACACAGGCGCGCTTTCAGGCTGCCGGCCGGATAGTAGATGCTCGCGTGGATCACCTCGCTGTTGCGCGTGGTGCCCTCCTGGGCGATCGCGTTGCGAGCTTCGAGGATGACGACACTGCGCCCGCGCGCTGACAACACCGCGGCACAAGCCAGCCCCACGGCACCGGCGCCGACCACCGCCGTGTCGAAGTCGACGCTCACCGCGGGCTCACGGCGTTGCGCTGCTGCGCATCAGTAGCCTTCGCCGTACTCCGCTTCATAGGCCGCGCGGAACTCCTCGGTGCTCATTCGCAAGCCCTGGGGACCGGCGACACGAACCTTGAGCGAGGCGATCATGCTGCCGATGCGCGCGCCCTGCTCGAGGGGCAAGCCGTTCGCGATCGCGTAGAGGATGCCCGAGCGATAGGCGTCACCGCAGCCCGTCGGGTCGATGACTTCGTTGGCCACGACCGGGTCGATCTCGACGCGGTCGCTCTCCATCACCACCTTCGAGTTTCCGCTGCCCTTGCGCAGGATGGAACCCTCGGCGCCCTTCGTCATCACGATGGCCCCGACACGCTCGGCGATCTCGTCTTCGCCCAGCCCCGTCTTCTCCTGGGTCATCGACCACTCGTAGTCGTTCACGATGTAGACCGACGCACCGTCGAGGAAGTCGATGAGCTCGGGACCCTCGAAGAGCCCCATCGCCTGTCCGGGATCGATCACCGCGTGCTTGCCCGCCGCCTTCAGGCCATTGGCATAGTCGACCATGCCCTGCTTGCCGTTGGGGGAGACGATACCGACGGTGAAATCCTCGTTCACGCTGTCGAGGCTGGCCTCGTGCGCGCGATCCATCGCACCCGGATGGAAGGAGTTGATCTGGTTGTGGGCGAGGTCGGTGGTGATGAAGCACTGCGCGGTGAAGACATCGTCGAGCTGCACGAGCCAATCGCGCCGCAGACCGTGCTGGTCCATCCAATCGGCATAGCTGCCGAAGTCACTGCCCACGGTGGCGAGCATGATCGGGTCCATGCCGAGGATGCGCAGGTGGTAGGCGATGTTCGCCGCCGTTCCGCCGTATCGCTTCTCGAGGGAAGGCACGTAGAACGAAACGTTCACGGCGTGGATCTTGTCGGCGAGGATGTGGTTCTTGAAGTGATCGGGAAACACCATGATCTGGTCGATCGCGACCGAACCGGTGCAGAGAACGCTCATGGATTGACCTCCTGCGACGACCGTCCCGGGCCGTCGGGCGGGCAGTCTCGCATCCGCGAAGCCGGCGTCAATGGCGCGTGGCGCCTTCTCTTCAATGGTGATCGTCGAATGCGGCGGTTACCATCGAGCGCGATGAAGATTCACGAACGCTTTGGCCAGGGTCGCCCCGTCGTTTCCTTCGAGTTCTTTCCACCGAAGACGGACGCCGGTTTTGCGACGCTGTTTCGCACGATCGAAGAGCTGCAGCCGCTCGAACCCGGCTTCGTCTCCGTCACGATGGGCGCCGGAGGCTCGACACGCAGCAAGACCGTCGATCTGGTGATCCGCATCGAGGGCGAGACCGGGCTCACCGCAATGGCCCACCTGCCCTGCGTGGGCTTCGAGCGCGAACAGGTCGGCGCGATCCTCGAGCAGCTGCACGAAGGCGGGATCCAGAACATTCTCGCGCTGGGTGGCGATCCACCGCGCGACGTCGATGACTTCGTCCCGCCGAAGGACGGCTTCGACTACGCCAACGAGCTGATCGAGTACATCGAGGGCAAGGGGCATGGCTTCTGTCTCGTCGCCGCGTGCTACCCGGAGACCCACCCTCGTGCCGAGAGCGCCCAGGCCGACCTCGACAACCTGAAGCGCAAGGTCGACGCGGGCGCGAAGGTGTTGATCACCCAGCTCTTCTTCGACAACGCGAAGTACTTCCGCTTCGTCGAGCGCGCCCAGGCCGCGGGCATCGACGTACCGATCGTGCCCGGCATCATGCCGATCGTGAGCCACTCGGGGGTGAAGCGCATGACGCAGCTCGGCGGTTGCGAGATCCCCGCCGAACTCGCGCGCGAACTCGACATCGTCGGCGAAGACGACGCCGCTACGGCAGAGCTCGGTGTGCGTTGGGGCACGATGCAGTGCCGCGAACTCCTCGAACGCGGCGTACCCGGCCTGCACTTCTACACGCTCAACCGAAGCTCGGCGACGCGAAAGATCTTCGAACAACTCTTTCCGCGGAGTTGATCACGCGGTGAGCGAAACGCAGCCATGAGCGAAAGAAAGAAGCTGCGGGTTGCCGTGCTGCTCTCGGGCAGCGGCACGAGTCTCGAAAACCTGCTCGAGCACATCGATCGCGGGTTGCCTGCGGAAGTCGTGCTCGTCGTTTCGTCCAAGACGGATGCGTTCGGTCTCGAGCGAGCGCGCAGGCGAGGCATCCCGGCCGTGGCCGTGCCGCGCAAGGAGACGCCCGACATCACGGCGTTCAACGATGCGCTGCACGCCGAGCTCGCGAAGTACGAGATCGATCTCGTCGCGCTGCTCGGCTTCCTCTCCCTCTTCGAACTACGCGACCGCTTCGAAGGGCGCTGCCTGAACGTGCACCCGTCGCTCATCCCCGCCTTCGCAGGCCACGGCTTCTACGGCGAACGCGTCCATCGCTCGGTACTCGAAGCCGGCGTGAAGGTCTCGGGCGCCACCGTGCACTTCGTCGATGCCGAATACGACAAGGGCCCGATCATCCTGCAGGAAGCGGTACCGGTTCTCGAAGGCGACACTCCGGACACCCTCGCGGGCCGCGTCGTCGCCGCCGAACGCCGCCTCGTCCCCGAAGCCATCCGCCTCATCGCGGAAGGCCGCGTCGCGATCGAAGGCGGCAGGACACGCATCTCGCGCTAGCCGTGATCAGCGCCCCGGCTGCATCCGTAGCAGTGGGTTGCAGTTCTTGATCGTGACCTTGCCCTGCAAGAGGTTTCCCTTCGAGTACTCGTTGAAGTGGCAGGTGTCGGTGGCGGGGTCGTAGTTCTCGACCCAGAGGTTGTCGTCCTTCCAGGTGGCGGCGAGGTGGAGCTGGCCCTTCGGCACCTCGATCGTCATCACGCCGCCCCAGCGCTTCACGAACATCTGCTGGAAGTGGAAGAAGTAGGAGGCCCAGCCGACCAGCACGACGGTCAGGCCGAGGGCGATCGCGGCCTTCCACTGCTCGAGCTTCCAGCCGACACCGGCGAGGACGAGGACGGCGAGCAGGACGACGGTGGTCCAATAGAAGTAGGTGATCATGGGCGAGCCTCTTGGCTGGAGTGGAGACGGGGGGCCCAATGATCCACTCCGGAACCGAGTTGGCGATCGGCCGCGGCGGGGCGATTTCCGATCGACGATTGCTGACTGACAAAAGGCGAACAAAAAGCGAAAGTGCACAGATGCCCCCTGTTGCATCCCCCAGTGCAGCCCGCGCCCGTGTCCACGATCTGCAGGATCTGATGGAGACGTTGAATCGGGAGCTCGATCCCGAGCTGGGCGCCCGCATCGCCCGAGCGGATCGGCCCCGGGATGACGCCGGCACCCCGCCCCTCACCAGCGGCCTGCCCCAGATCGACGCCCTGATCGGCGGCGGCTTTCCGCGCGGAGCGTTGTGCGAGATCTGCGGCCCGGCCTCCTCGGGGCGCACCAGCCTGGGGCTCTCCCTGCTCGCCCAGCTCACCCGGGCCGGCGACTACGTGGCCTGGATCGACGCCGCCGACGCCTTCGATCCGCCATCGGCCGAAGCAGCCGGGGTGGAGCTCGAACGCGTGCTCTGGGTGCGCGCCCCCGACCCGATGGCGGCGCTGCGCTGCGGCGAACGCGTGCTCGAAACCGAGGGCTTCGGCCTGGTGGGGCTGGATCTCTCGAACGCGGCGGTGCGCATCCCCGAAGCCGCGTGGCTTCGCCTCACGCGACGCGTCGCGGGCAAGCACCTTCCCCTGCTGCTGCTCTCCGACGAACGACTCGCCGGCCCCCGCGCAACGCTGGCCCTCGAGATGGTGCCCGGCGATGCGCGCTTCACCGGAACACCCCGGCTGCTCGAACCCCTCGAACCGCTTTCGTTCGTGTTGCGCGGCATGCTCTCGCGAGTCACCGAGCGCCTCGTGTTGCGCGGCCTCGCGAGTGGGCCGATCGACCTCGCCTTCGAGTTGTGCGGTGGCGCGCGCGACCATCGGCGCATCGGGGTCGCGGCCCCCACGCGCGATCACCGCGTGCTGCTGCGCCTCGTCGTCCAGGCCCTCGAAAGCCAGCCCCCCGAAGCCCCGATCGAAGCCATTGCGCTGAGCACCGTGGGCCGGGTGCCGCGCAGCGATCAGCTCGACCTGTTTCGCAACCCGGGGCCCGACCCGGCGGAGATCGACCGCACCCTGGCCGAACTCGAAGCCCTGTGCGGCCCCGGCCAGGTGGGCGCCCCCGCGGTGGTCGACGACAACCACCCGTGTGCGTTCGAGCTCAAACCCTTCTCCCCCGACACCGGCGCCACACGGGTGGAAAGCGACACCCTCGTCGCCGATCGCCCAGAAAATCCCGGGGCTTACGGGCGCTTCGCCGTGCGCGCCCTGCGCCCGCCCGTGCGCGCCGAAGTCCAGCTCCGCGGGGGCCAGCCGGGGCGGATTCGCAGTGCCGTGGCGTGCGGCGAGGTGCTGGGCGTCGCCGGCCCGTGGCGCACGACCGGGCGCTGGTGGTCGGAAGAAGGCCGCTTCGCCCTCGATCACTTCGACATCCAGGTGAGCGACGGAACCATCCTCCGCCTGTGCTTCGATTGGATTGCGCGCAGTTGGCAGATCGACGCGATTTATGACTAGGCGTCTCAAGGGGCTGCTAATATGCGGCCCGCTCTGGCAGCCCTTCCCAGGGGGCCGCGGCACCCGCCGCACAAGCGCGACATCGAATCCAACCCACTCGCTTTGCACGCCCAGCGCCAGGAGGGAAACCCCGCGCCATGCCTGCCACTCGTCCTGCCCAACGCAACGATCATCCTCTCGCCTTCCTGCGCGGTTTCCTCGATCGCCCCAAGGAGGTCGGCTCGATCATCCCGAGCTCGCGCTTCATGGAGAAGCGCATCGTCAACACCGCGGAGCTCTCCGAGGTGAAGCTGGCGATCGAACTCGGCCCCGGCACCGGCGGCACCACCCAGGCACTGCTGAACGCCATGGCCCCCGACGCGAAGCTCCTCGCGATCGAGATCAACCCCGACTTCGTCGAGCTGCTCCAGAAGACGATCCAGGACGACCGCCTGATCGTGCATCAGGGCAGCGCGGCCGACATTCCCTCGGCGCTCGGCAAGTACGGCCTCGACAGCCCCGAGGTGATCCTCTCGGGCATTCCCTTCTCGACGATGGATCGCGAGCTCGGCCTCTCGATCCTGCAGTCGGTGCACGACGCCCTGCCCGTCGGAGGCCGCTTCGTCGCGTACCAGTTCCGCGATCGCGTCGAAAGCCTCGGCAAGAACGTCTTCGGCCGCGCCAACGTGCAGACCGAGCTGCTGAACGTGCCGCCGATGCGCGTCTACCGCTGGGTCAAGACGGAAGACTGAGCGGGCGCTTCGCTTCCTACTGCGGCCTCTGCCCCGTCACCACGAGCCAGAGCCCGTGGATCGCACCCGGGATCCAGCCCAGTAGCGTCAGTGCGAGGTTGATCCAGAAGTGCGTCGTGATGCCGACCTGGAGCCACGCGGCCACCGGCGGAAGCAAGAAGCAGAAGATGATCTTGATGATGATCATGGAATGACCCCTGGTTGAAGTTCAGCTTGGGCTATCGGGACGTGGATGTCTCGTCGTCGTCTTCGACACGTTCGCCGCGCTTGATCTGCATCGAGAGTCCGGCCCGTTCGGCGGACCCCTGACTGGCGCGGCGTAGCGCCTGGCCACCGAAGCGATCCGCGATCTCGTCCATGGCGCGGTTGAGTTCCTTCCTTCGCTTCTTCTCCGGCGCGTCGTCGAAGAGTGCGAGCTGGGGGGCGGCGGCGGGTTCGAGTCCCTCCGCGCCGACGCCGATCAAGCGTACGGCCCGATCGATGGGGGCACGCGCGAGAAGGCGACGCGCTTCGCGGGCGAGCACCTCGCCATCGTCGGTGGCTTCGGCGAGGGTCAGCTGTCGCGATCGCGTGGCGTAACCGCGGGGGCCCGGAGCGCGGCGTTCGGCGGGGCTCCACTTGAGCACCACCACGCGAGCCTTGATCTCGTCGCGGCGCAACCGCCGCGCCACGCTCTCGGCGTGGGTGAGGATCGTGGCCTCGAGCACCGCGTGGTCGCGGATATCCGATGCAAAGGTGTTCTCTTCGCTGTAGCTCTTGGCTTCGGTGTAGGCCTCGACTTCGCGGATGTCCTCGCCCCGGGCCAGGCGTGCGATCTCGACGCCCCAGCCGCCGAGGCGCAGGCGAACGGTTTCCGTGTTGGCGGCGGCAAGCGCACCCAGGGTTTCGAATCCTGCGGCGGTGAGCCGCCCGGCGCCGACGGGGCCCACGCCCCAGATCGCCCGCACCGGAAGTGGCGCGAGGAATTCGCGCACCTCGTCGGCCCGCACCTCGACGAGGCCATCGGGCTTCGCGGCTCCGCTCGCGATCTTGGCCACCATCTTCACCGGCCCGATGCCGCACGAAACAGCGAGACCGGTTTCCTCCCGCACCCGCTTTCGCAGGCGCTCGCCCACCTCGCGTGCCGGGCCGAGCAGGCGCTCGCTCCCGGTGAGGTCGAGGAAGGCTTCGTCGAGAGAGAGCCCCTGCACGCGCGGCGAGAAGTCGTCGAAGATCCTGAAGATGCGGCGCGACTCCTTCGCGTAGAGCGCCATGTTGCCGCGCACGAAGATCAACTCGGGGCAACGCCGGCGTGCCTCGAAGGACGGCATCGCCGAACGCACCCCGAACTCGCGCGCCTCGTAGCTCGCGGCCGAGACCACGCCACGCGAGCTCTCGCCCCCCACCGCGATCGGCTTGCCGCGCAACTCGGGGTGGTCGCGCTGTTCGACCGAGGCGTAGAAGGCATCCATGTCCGCGTGCAAGATCACGCGGGGGAAGGCCTTTCCCGCGGAGGCTTCGTTCTGGGACATGGCGCAGCCATTGTAGCGGCGCGCGTGTCGCGAAGCGGCCGCTCGACCCGGCGATGATCTCAACGACGCGCGGGCAATGCACGCGCGATCTCGGACGCCGCGTGGAGCCCGCTCGAAATCGCGGCCTCGGCCCCCTGTCCCGCAAAGACATCACCCGCGAACGCCATGCGCGGCGAGCGCTCGACGCGGTTCTCGAAGCGGGCCAGCCGCGCGTGGAAACTGGGCTTCGCGAGCGGTGCCGCATTGGCCATGCGATCCACCCACACCTCGCGCGGCTCGAGGCGACCGACGCTCGTGCGTTCGAGGTTGTCGAGCACCACCCCCGCCACCTCGTCGTTCGACGCGGCCCGCATGCGCTCTCCCGCGGCCTCGCCGAGCACGACGCGAAGCAGCCCCGCACCTGTTGGCGCCGCACCGCGCAGATGATGGGCGACCTCGATCGCCGCCACGCCGAAACCCTCGCGCGGAGGAAAGGCGACCAGGCGGTGGGGAATCGCCGGTGCGCGATCGAGCAACACGTGCACGACCGTTCGATCGGCGAAGTCGAGATTCTCGAAGAAGCCGCGCTCCCCCGGCACGAGCTTCGGGCACAGCTCCGCGATCCCGGGCGCGGTCACCGCCACGACGATCGCATCCGCCATCGCGCGGCCCTCGCGCGCACCGGCGCGGTAGCGAACCCGGGCGCCGTCGTCTTCGCACTCGATCGACTCCACTTCGCAGCCGAAGCGGACGTTCAGCCCGTCTGCGAGTCGCGTCGCCAGGGGGCCGAGACCGCCGACCAGGTACTGGGGTCGAGCCGAGACCAGGCGATCCGCGAAACGCAGGAAGGCCGCGGCCGAGAGCTTCTCGGCGTCGTAGCCCGCAAGGGCCGAAGCCATGGGCAGGACGCGTTCGCGGCGCAGCGCCGGACCGACGCGACGATCGAGCCAGCCGACCAGGGCTTCGCCATCGAGCGCCGCGACGGCTTTCGGGCTCGGCGGCTCGAGCTGCCCCTTCCAGCGCAGCGCGTCGACGCGCAAGCGGCCCAGCCGCAAGGCATCGCTGCGGCGCAGGGCGTGGGTGCGCATGAAGAGCGGGTCTTCGATCGGGCGCAGCGCCGAGAAGCCCGCCTTCGTATCGATCGCGTCGGGATTGAATCCAATCCTTATCTTGGTCTAAGCCTTCGAGAGCTTTCTGATGAGTTTC
>JANQEL010000018.1 GCA_028278345.1 Myxococcota bacterium | reverse complement strand
ATCCCCGCGCCAGTGCAACGCACCGTGGGTGCTCATGCCACGCAAGGTCTGCGTGGTCATCGGGCCCTTCATGGGGTGGAAGTCGTCGGCGCCCGGCGGAATCACGAATGGCGCAGGCGGCGAGGCCGGCCCCGGTTGCAGATTCACGGTCACCACGTCGTCGGGGTTGCCGAGATCCCAGGCGAGATTGTCGTTGTCGCCGAAGACATGGCAACTCGAGCACGAAGCCTCGCCATTGCCCGAGGTGAGCGCTGCGTCGTAGAGGAAGGGCCGCCCGTCGAGCACGCTCACGGGCTCGGGGTTGCTGAGCGCGACGACCTGCATCGTCGCGTTCGTCGCGAGATCGATCACCGCCATCTCGTTTTCGAAGCGCTCGAGCAGGTATAGACGGTTGCGGGATTCATCGAGGGTCATGCCAGCAGGTCCGCCGCCCACATCGATGTAGTTCGCACTGTCGACGGTGGGATCGAAAGTGTCGTTCTCGATCGCGCTGGCGTTGAAGACGCCGATCCTGCCTGAACCGAAGGCCGCGACGTAGAGCGTGCCCGTACTCGAGATGACCATCTCGAGGGGCGTCGCCAGGCTGTGCTGCTTCGCGTTCGGGTCGAGGTTCTCCTGGAGTAGCGAGTAGTTCAGGTGCTTGTTCAGGTGGCGCGGCTCGACGGTGTTCGAGACGCCGTCGGTGAGCACGGTGATGCGCGCTTCGGAAAGGCGCCCCTGTACCGTGCTGCCGCCGTGCACGCCCGGCCCCTCGAAGCGCACCTCGTTGGGTGACTCGGTGTTGCTCACGAGGATCTTCCCGCTCACGGGATTCACCACCATGTTGAACAGGATCGTGCCGACGTGATCGAACTCCTCGACGTTCGCCGGTGTGTCGTCGAGGTTGTTCGCGTCGAAGCCGAAGACATCGTGGTCCGGCAGGTTGAAGGGAATCGCGGGGCCCCAGTCGCGACCCAGCTGGTCGTGCCACTCCCCGGTCGCGTTGTCGAAGCGAACGATCAAGCCGGTTTCGGGAGCGGGGGCGCCCGCCGCGTTGTCGCTCGGGCCCGGCAGACCGCCAGGAACGACGTTGCCCGGGGTTCCGCCGAAACCCGGTGAGTTGCACGGCAGAGCGGTGTCGAAGCCGTCGCATACCGTTACTTCGGGAATGATCGTCGTCTGGTTGCCCGAATGGAAGGCCGCAACGTAAACGGTGTCGCCATCGGGGCTGACCGCGAGCGCCCGAGGCGTGTCGGAAAAGAAGGAGAGGATGCGTAGCGGTGTGCCGCCGAACGTGTTGCCCAGGGCCGTCGCTTCGAAGACCCATACGTCTGCCCGGGGAATGCTCTGGGTAGAGAGTTGGGGATCACCAGCGCCAATCACCCCAGCGATCGATGCGTCGGTCCTCTGCTGACCGCGGTGCGCGGTCGAGATGAACGCCCGCGTGCCTCCGGTTCCCGCGAAGACGATGTCGCGCGGCTCGTCGCCGACCAGCAACGTCTTGATCACTCGCGGCGGCGAAAGCGTCGGATCGACGATGCTCACGCTGTCCGACATGTGGTTCACGACCCAGACGTCTCCGTCGGGCGCGACGGCCACGGCCACGGGCTCCATGCCGACCGGCACCGAGTCGACCAACACCAGCCCGTTGTCCGAGACGTCGAAGATCTCGAGCCGGTTGTCGGGGATGTTCGCGACGTAGAGCGTCGAACCATCCGCGCTCGCCGCCACGGGCCGCACCGGCCCGGATTCGAAGAGCACGTAGTCGAGGGCCGCCGCACTCGAGGTCGCCAGAAACGCGACAAGAACCACGGCAACGAGATACGGTTTCAGCAGCTTCGACCAGAACATCATGGGGGCGCACCTCGCTCTGGGATCGACCGGAGCCGATCGTTTCCGTTCGCAACCCCCCTCGCAGGGAGAAGTTTCGCAGAATCCTCCCGATTGTCTCAGAACTACAGGCCGATTACGTGGGAAATCGCCGGGAGCGGCCTGTGCAGCGGCGGGATGCGGATGCCGAGGACGTTGGATTCGCCATCAGCCGCTTCGTTCGTCTGAGGCAACTCCGCCGAGACCCCGTTGAGGCGTACGCACTTTCCTCCCCACAACACTTCGGTGGAAAGACCTTCACCCACTCCGTTCCAACGGAACTCGGCACCGCTCTCGATCAGGCGCTCACCGCACGCACGGTGCGAGCAACAAACGGCAACGAAGCCCGCCTCGAGTTTCGGTACTTCGAACTGGAGCCACCCGGCATCCTCACCGGGTTGCGCAACCAACCCGGCACACGAATCGAGATGCGCACACTCGGGCAGCGCGCGCTCGGCTTCGGGCATGTCATACACCGGCGCCGCGACCCACTCCGACCAACCCTCGTCCGATGCAGTGCGACGGATCCCGGATTTCCCGAAGGTCGGCTTCTGATACGTGAGGCAGTGCGGAGGTTCTTCGACGTCGCAGAACTCCGCGTCGCAGACCTGCGGCTCGGGCAGCCGTGCCGGGGCACGCGCCGCGCGGTCATTGGGCCAGCGACTCCGCGGGTTCGGCTCGAGGGCGATCGCGTCGAGCGCCATCAACAGGGCATCGGTGTAGCTGTAGGTGAGTGCATCAGCGGTCAATTGAAAGAGCAGCGGCCCCGGATGCCAGTCGCGGAACACTACACCCAGGGAGCGTCGACGGGGAGTGTCTTCCGGCAGGTGCTCTCCGTATCGAGTCGTCTCGTGGAGGGTGTCGCCAACGACGCCCCACTCGCGACCGGGAAAGCCCACTTTGCGCAGGCCGCGTTCCATGCAGAGGACGTTGACTCCATACCCGGCATAGGTATCGAGCAACGAGTGATCCGCTTGGGATAGGCGCGAGCAATCGGTCGTGTAGAGAAGCTGGGGAATGGGTGCGCCTTCCATCGAGAGCGTCCAGCGATAGAACATCTCGTGGAACTGCGGCGGATCCTTCTGGCCCACCTCGAAGTACGTCCACGAGTAGTGGACGATGTCGACATCCCGGCCGACCAGCGTACGCACACACCAGACCTGGTTGTGATAGGTATCGCCACAGCCACCGCCCTGCCCTGCATTGCGAACCTCGAGTCGGGCGCCGGCGGCTTCGAGCAGGGGACCCAGGGTGCGCCGCAACTGCTCGAGGTAGGTGTCGTAGTGGCAGTTGCGGGAGCCCGAGGTGACCGAGCTCCCGATCGCGGCCACCACGAAGGAATCCTGCCAGACGATTGCGCGCGCGAACTTGTCGCGCAGGTCCTCGAGCCCGAAGTTGTGGTCCTTTCTTCTGTGGTCGACGAGCCAGCTGTCCCGCAGCACGCCGGGGCCACCGTAGTAGTCTTCGAGCATGGCGCGGGTTTCGAGGGTCGCACTGCGAGCCGCTTCGACAGCATCCATCGTCGAAACAGGCTCGGCGTTGCGAGGGGACACGTTGCAGCCCAGAAGCGCGAAGGCCACCAATAGAACTGGAGCCCGCGATGCGATCACGCGGGCGTCCGACCACGCGCCGCTTCGAACGGCTCCACATGGTGCGGCAACAACAGCACGCAGCGTTCGGGCTCGGGGTGGAGGAAGCGAACGGATTTCCCGATGTTCGAATAGAACGTGCCGACGAAGACCTGCGACCGAACGGCGATCTCGATCTCGCTGAGCAAGCGGCGCGCTTCCTCGAAGATGAAGCTTCGGAAGTCGGAGGGCGAGCCACCCGTCGCGGCCGCGCTGCGTTCGTGTAGATCCTCTCGTCGCAGCGCAAAGACATCGAAGCCGACGTGCTTCGGTTCGGTCAAGCTGATGACCTCGCGCTCCTCCCCGCGGCGCGCGAAGCAGCCGCGCAGCTCCTCGACCGCCGCGTGCTCATCGCTCAGGACGAATACGGGCAGCGGGCGTGGATCGGATCGCTTCAGACGCTCGATGTAGAGCTCCGATGGGTAGTGGATGTCCTCGTCCCCCACCTTGTCACCGCGCCGGATGTGGATCGCCGCGTGGGCCGGGCCGAGCCCGAGCTTCTCGATTCGCCGCTCGATCTCCTCCGCGAGCCACGGGCGATATCGGTGGATCGAGGTGAAGAGCGCGCCGAGGATGTTCATGAAGCCGTCGATCGGAACGGGGCCGACGCGGACGCGTTCGACGCGATGCCCGCGCAGCACGTCGAAGCGCGTTCCAGGCCCGCGGACTTCGCTGTCGCAAACTTCGCACCCGGCCGCAATCGACGCGAGAGCGGCATCGTCTTCGATCTCCGGGCAGAACGGCTCGAAGTAGTCCCGCCAACCGTGCTCGCGGCGATACGAGAACCCGCGCGAGTCGATCGCGAGACCACGCCCGGTCGTGAGGCCGTAGAGCATCGCGCGGGCCACGGTCGTGAGTTCGGCGTAGAAACCGCGGGTCCCCAATCGGTAGACGACACCGATCTCGCGACCCTCATTCTCCTCGCGGTAGAGCTTCAGCAGCCGACCCGAGTGCGCGTACGGACGGACGACCCGCGCCATGTAATTGGCGAAGTCCGCTGCATAGAGCGAACGGATGCGATCCAGGGTATCGGCGGGAATCTGCGCCTCTTCGATGTCGAAGCGCGCATAGTCGTAGTCACGCCGGCGTCCTTCACGCGACCTTCGGCGCGGGAGTGGCGATGTCGTTTCGACGTCGAACTCCGCGAGCATCTGCTGCAGGTCGGCGTCGAGACACTCGACGCTGCCGTAGCGATCGATCCGCATTCCCTCCAGGAAATCGACCTGGGGGCGCACGTGGTTGTCCAGATAGCCGGCTTCGAGGGCATCGAGGAAGGCCGCGAAGCGGCTCATGTCGTCTTCCATCTCGGCGAAGGCCGCAGAGTTCGAACCACCCTCCCCCATCTCGTGTCGCAGCGATATCTCCTGGTATCCCGACAGGAGTCGCGATACCGGATCGCGCAAGAAGGCGAAGGTCGCGTAGTCGGCACGCTCCTCTTCGGTGAGTTCGGACGCGCGCACGCGACGGCTCTGGTACTCCGGGCGCAGCAACTCGCCCTCGAGGGTGCTCGATGCGTTCTTCGCGATCAGCACGCAGATGAATCGAAAGCGATCGGAAACGATGCACCGTGGATCCACCTGATCGCTCCTCCTCGATCTACGCCGACTCGACCTGCAAAGGGGTTTCTTCCCGCGATCCGCGACGCGAAAGCTCCGCCGCCACGATCACCCAGGTGAGTACCGGAAGAAGCCCGGCCCCGGAAGTCCGATGCAGTCCGCCGAGCAGGCCGAGGGGCGACCAGGCTGCCGGCTGCAGCGTGAGGTCGGACTCGGCCGTCCATGCGGCGAGATCGCTGGCGAGCAGCCCGACCGAGAACAAGAACAATACGAGCGCTCCCCCCAGGAGGGCCTGGATCCGCAATCGACGCCCCAGGGCCGGCGTCGCAAGCACGATCGCAACGAACAACGCCAGGATGTAGGCGTGGGGATGGTAGGGGTGGAACGTCACCTTGCTCTTCCCATCGCTTCGCACTTCGACGCGGTACCTGGGGCTCTCTTCCCCGTCGACCAACGCGATCGAGCGACCATTGGTCTCTGTGCTCGATAGGCGAAGCCCGGCGTCGACCACGGCCACCGTGAGGACTTCGGCGGTTTCGAAGAGAGGAAGACGAACGGAAAGGAACATCAGCACCGCGTAGAAGAGCACGAAGCGGGCGATGAGGTGAACGAGCCAGCGTCGTTCCGGGAATCGAGGGGCCACGGTCAGCTCGCCCGCTCCTCCTGTTCGGCCACGTGCATGTGGATGATCTCCAACAGCAGCTCCTCCGTGATGTTCGTGGCCTGGGTGGGTGGAGGGGGACGGTTCCACGGGCGGCTATGGCACTCGCGCGTGTAGTCCTGCTTGAACCAGATGCGGCTCTCGTCGCGGTCGAGTACGGGGACGGGGAAGTGGATGATCTTCGGAACCTCGTCGCGATAGCCCAGCCAGTTGTTGCAGACACCGAGGTGATCCCGGGTTTCGACCTCGAGGTCGGCCTCGAGCATCGCGATGACCAGGGCGAACATGTCCGCCCCCCAGCAATCGCGGTGGTCGTCGCGAATCACGTGGCAGAGTTCGAGGAAGCGGTCGACGAGCTTGCGCATGTCCCCTGCCGTCGCGGCGAAGGGATACATGACGATGGCATCGCGCACGATGCGGTCGCGCACGTGGGCGCCGTATTCGTCCCAGAGCGGGTGATGTTCGATGCCCTCGTCGACCCAGCGCTGACCCACCACGGTGCCCGGCCGGGCGTCCAACTCGACCCGATCGACGAACACCATGTCGGGATCGAGGAAGAGCACGACGTCGTCGTCCCGCACCAGCGCGTCGCGCACGAGCCAGCGCCGCATCGAAGCCGGTTTGTTCGCGATCCCCCAGCGATCCCCCGTGCGTTCGTTCACCATCCAGCACGGCATTCGCACGACTTCGGCTCGCGCCTCGGTCTCGAAAGGGCGCGACCAGTGCTGGCTATCGACCGAACACAAGCGCACGAGTCGACCGGGCTGTCCGACGCCCTCGAACGTCGCGTCCAGCAACTCGCACTGCCACGCCTGGTAGTCACTGTTGCTCGTGCTGTAGACGGTGTGGGCGATCTCGGCCAAGCTTGGGGCTCCGCTGTCACACGATTCCCGAACCCACCTTCGACGCGATCCTCTCAATCAGACCACTGGCGATGAAGTATCTCTTCTACAACAACTATTGCAGCGGTCGATCGGGTCTGAGCAACGGGATCATGTCGATCGAGGTCGGAGTGATCCTAGCCCATCTGATGGATCGGGTTCTGGTTCTCGACGGCGATGTCTCACCACCGGCGAACGTCGTCGAGTACGGAGCCCGCGTCGACAACAGCCAACCGAGTCGTGTCTCGGACCTGATCGACTTCCCCGTCCCCTGGGTGCCCGCCGAACGGGTCGATCTCACTGGCCTCGATTCGCTCGAGCTCTGTGATCAGCCGCAGATGGAAAGCGTCTTCGTTCATCCGCCCGAGTTCGACACCGACACCTCCGACTTCTCCTTCTTCGCACAGGGTCGGCAGAACGTGCTGCGCAACGACCGCGAGGTGCAGCGCGCGACGGTCGTGCGCCTCTCCGGAGGCCCGGAAGTCGGTGACGGAAGGCACCGGCTGCACAACCTCTGCTTCTATTCCTACTACTTCTACCTGGATGCCGGAACCCGGAGCCGCGTGCACCGGCTGCTGCGCGCCATGAAAGCCAAGGCCCCCTATCAGGATCTCGCGGACCAGATCACCCGCGACCTCGGCCCGTTCAACGCGGTCCACATCCGCCGCGGCGACTTCAAGAACACACTGGGCACCACCACCCTCGACCGAAAGCCCGAAGAGGTCATCCAGCTCCTCGACCATCACTTCGCACGCGACTCGAAGATCGCCATCGCGACCGACGAGATGGAAGACCCCTTCTTCGCTCCCATCCTCGAGTTCTACCCCAAGGCCTTCTTCCTCGACGAGCTGATCCTCGATGCGTACGGCCCGCAGTTCGACGCCCTGCCCAAACACGACAGCATCGCCCTCGCCTACCTCTCGCAACTCGTCGCCGCCGAGTCCGAGGATTTCGTGGGGAGCATGGCGAGCACCTACACCTCGATCATCCAGCGCTACCGCGGCAACCGCGGCAAGCAGGAGCACTTCAAGTTCCTCTGGAACGAGGTGCCCGACCCGGGGGTCGAGGTCGAGCGCGGGCGTCACCCGGTGAGCGATTGCATCCCGCTCGACCGGGGCATCATGGTCGAGGAATCCAGCGGACCCTACTCCTGGAACCGATACAATCCGAGGCTCAATCCGGCGTGGATGCGCGAGTGGCCGGAGGCAATCCTCGGAAGCGAACCCTCACGAGCAACCGCGAGGCCCCGCGTGCAGAACGAATCCCCCCGACCCTCTCCGCCACCGAACATGATCCGCGTCGAAATCGGTTTGAGCGGCGGCCAGCGACACACCGTCGAACTCGACAAGGATTCGGAGCTGCTTCGCAAGCTCTTCCGAGCGCTCGTGGCCGGGGCCCAGCCGCCGCCGCGCCCCGACCCGGTCTTCTTCGAGATTCCCCTCGATGGAGGCCGCTCGGCCTGCTCGTTCTCGAGCACGCACCTCGTGAGTGTCGTCACCGAACCACCGGTGCTCGTGCAGGAACCGCCCGAGGTGGTTCAGAAATAGAAGCGCGAACTCAACGCGGTCGGTGGCACTCCCACCAGTCGAGGGGCGAAGCCGCCCACAACTCGGTATCGACGGCCGGCCTGTAGTGCACGAACAGGCTCGCGTAGAACTGGCCGTTCAACGGGATCGGTCGCCCGTGCAGGATGCGCGCGCTCTCGTAGAGCACGAGTTCGCCGGGGGCGATGTCTACGCGGTGCTCGCATCCGTCTTCGTCGACGACGTGGAAGAGCCAGGGTTCGAAGACGCGTCGATCGACGCATACCGTCGAACTCACGACATGGGTCTCCGGCGTGTCGACGTGATCGTAGAGATAGGCGCCCGGGAGATAGACGCGAAAGCCGTAGACGCAGACGGGGTCGAGCTCGAAACCACACCACGCCTCGTGCATCGGCTTGAGCGCTTCGAGCAGTTGAGCGTTGAACGCGAGATCTTCGGCGAACATCGAAGTCGGAAACTCGGGACTCACCGTGTTCACGAAGGTCCCGACGCAGGGGTCCGTTTCGACGAGGAGCCGCGGCTTGCTCTTTTCGTATTGCTCGAGGATCTCGGCGTAGATCTCTGGCGGAATCGCACGCTTCTCGAAGCCGCGACAGTCGGGCCCGCCGGCGCCCAGGTAGGGAATCTTCTCCTGCTGGGTGCGCGCTCTTTCGGCCACCCAATCGGGGGCCTCGATCGAAACTTCCGCATCGAGCCACGTGCGCCCGCGGCCGTTGTTGAAATCGTGGATGGCCTGTCGTTCGGGCGTCGGCCGACCGAACGCCGATTCGCGCACCCAGATCGTCAGCACCCACTTCTCGCCTTCCGTGACCGGATGCGCCTCGTGCTGACTCTCGTGATAGATCGCGCCGTCGAGCATGTCGTACCAGAAACCCGCTCGACCGGTTCGAGCCTCGAGGGTCTTGCCCGCGTTCGTAAACTCGATCTCGCCGCCAGCGGCGACGTCGTTCAGGTAGAGCGTGAAGGTGAAGAGTCGCTGCCCACCGCGCTCTCCTTCCCACTTCAGGTATTCGCTGCCCGGCGTGAACGCGTCGAAGTGTTCGTTGAAGTACTCGCCCGGCGCGTAGTGGAGGATTTCGAGGGGTTCCTGGTTGTCTTCCGGGAGGTTGGTGAGCAGCGCCACCAGACCGCGGATCTTGTTCGCGACGGCCGCGAAACCGGGCGGCAGCGGTTCGTCTTTGTGGAACGTCGCGGCACTGCCGGTTCGCACGTCGCTATAGCCCGAACCGGCTTCACCGTGCTGATTGTGATCCACCACCACCGAGCAGGGCCGAAGCCTTGGGCGCGCGGCGTTGATGATCAGCGCACACTCATCCTCGTCGAGTACGTCGTCGAGGTACCAGATGTAGGGCGCGATCTTCTCCATGCGGAAGTCCGCATCGTGGTCGAGACCCTCGGATGCGGCTTCGGCCTCGGGTTCGCGCCCAGTGCCATCTTCCGCCGGGGCTCGTTCTTCGGTGTAGGCCGCGGTGATCTCGGCCTGTGCAGTGCTCGGATCGACGCCCGCTTCGACCAGGATCGAGAGCAACTCCTCGGGTGAACACCCGAGTTCCACGTTGTGCGTTACCCACGCTCGCCATTCGGGGCTGAGGGACATGGATGCTGGCACCTCGAAGTTGGAGTTCGGGTCGGCCGGACGCTCGGATGATGACGCTGGTCGCATCACGACGCCGCAACGATGAAAAGGCTACCACTCGCGCGGTTCGATCGCGTTCAGTGTTACATCGTTTTGAAATCGGAATGTCGGGAAAGACCCTTCGTACGCTTGCTCCACATGGCACCCGGCAGTAGCCTGCGCGCTGTTCGTTCATGCGCGGTCGATTGCGCTGAGATGCCGGTTCGAGCGGGGGGCTCATGTCGAAGGGCGAGTCGAAAGACGAGTCGCGAACCGGGTCGGAATTCACCGAATCCGACGAACGAGCGCAAACGAGTCAAGAGGATCCCACCGCAGCATCCGGTGAATCGTCCGACTCCGGTGAGAAGACCCGCGAAGAACTCGCCCGCGAACTCGCCGCAGCTCGCCGACGCATTCGCCTGCTCGAGGCGCGTCCTGGCAGAGTCGCGCCACCTCCCACGCCGACCCCCGACACACCACCGCAGCGTGACTCGACGCCACAGAGGTCACGGCGCGACGAATCCCGCGGCGGGCTCCACCTGACGCGTCGCGATGTGCTCCAGGCCGCTGGTTGGGTCGCACCCGTCTTCATCACCCTCGCGGGTACGGGCCTCGGCCCGTCGCAGGCCCGAGCACAGGGCGCCACCTCTTCGCCCACGACCTCGCCCACCACGTCGCCTACGAGTTCTCCGGTGATGTCGCCGATCGCGACGTCGTCACCCACGACGGGAGGGCCTGCGCCTGACACGTCTTCGCCGACGACGGCCCCGGCACCCGACACATCTTCGCCGACGACCGCCCCGGCACCCGACACCTCTTCGCCGACCACGGCGCCCGTCCCCGATACCTCTTCGCCGACGACGGCACCCGTACCCGATACCTCTTCGCCGACGACCGCGCCTCCCGTCGCCACCTCATCACCCACGACCGCGCCGCCGGTGGCTACATCTTCTCCGACGACATCGCCGACGAGCCCGCCGGTCGCCACTTCGTCGCCCACGACGGGCCCGGTCGCGACTCCGTCACCCACGACCTCACCTACGACCTCACCTACGACCTCGCCAACCAGCTCTCCCACGAGCCCACCCACGAGCCCACCCACGAGCCCACCCACGGCCTCGCCGACGAGTTCGCCGACCAGCTCCCCCACCAGTTCTCCCGTGGTGACGCCATCGCCGACGGTAGCCGCGACCGATGTCGACGCATTGCCCCACCTGAATCCGAAACGTCGGCGGTAACCGCTGATGGGCGTCCCCCCGCCTTCACGCATGATCGGTATCCGGCCTCGCCCGAGAGCGGGCCTTCTTCGCCGATCAACGGATGACGGTCTCCTCCTGAGCCACGGGGATGCGAATCACGGAGTCCTCCTCGACGACCCGGCGCGCGCGATCTTCGAGAGCTGCGACGGACGTTCGAGCGTGTTCGAGATCGCAGCCCGACTCGACCTCGACTGGCACACGGGCCGGCTCGACCACTACATCGAGCTGACCGACACCCTCGGCGCGCTGAAAAAGGCGGGCTTCCTCGAATTCCCGCTCGATCACGACCGCGCTCCGCGAGCGCTGAAGCTTCTCATCGGCATCGAGGACAAAGCCTACTTCCACTGGCAGATCCCGATCCTGTTCGAATCCCTCGCGGGTCAGTTGCCCGACGATTGGGAAGTGATCACCGTCGTGTGCAACGACCACAGGCCGCTCTCCGACCGGCTGGCCCGCATCTTCGAGACCTACGACATCCGCTACTACACCGGTGCCAGCCACGCCGACCATCACGACATGGACTTTGCGGGTGGCGGCGACGTCTACCGCCCGCTCAATCGCATCGAAGCCCTGAACGTCGCGGCGCGCCACGTGGGCGACAGCGACCTGGTCTTCCTGCTCGACACCGACATCTTCCTGTACCGCGAACTCGATCTCTCGATCTTCCCCTCCGGCAACGCCATGGGGGAGAACTGGCTGATCGCCAACAAGCCGTTCTTCAGCCATCGCAATGGCCCCGGCGGCGTCGACCTCCATGCCCTCCTGGCAGCGCTCGGTGTGGAGCAGCCATTCGAACCCGGCGGTGTGTCGGTCTTCCTGACCGGTGAAGTGCTGCGTCGCAACGAGTTCAAACTGACCCGGGACTGCTTTCGCTTCACCCAGTTGCTCTACCTCGCGGGCAAGATCGTCGGGCCTTCGGACTACTGGGTTTCCGAGATGCCCTGCTTCGCCCTGGCCGCGACCGCCAACGGCGTCGAATACGAACTGATCGACGCAAAGCCGTTCATGGTCGACAAGGACGAGGTGATCGCTCCCGGGACCTTCTACCACTACTACCACGACCCGGGCGACCGCGAGGGCATCGACGGCGCGTTCCACGGTTCGCCCTGGCACAAGCAACGCTTCTTCCACACCGACCTGCTCGCCACCGATCTCGAAGAAGACTACGAAGCCTCGGCGAGCGATCACGAGCGATACTTCTTCGAGTTGGCGATGCGCGCCCAACGACGGCTCCGGGAGGTCGATGCGACCTTCGACGAACCCGGGGTGAGCCGCGGAGCCACCGTCACGATCGTCGGTGCACCGACTTCACAGCTCGACGCCGATCTACCGAGCGCCACCCTGCGGAAGCTCCCCGAGTCGTCCGTCGAGCCGAGTGCCCAGGCTGCGAATCGCGCAGAAGATCATCTCAGCATCGTCACTTCGCGTCCCAAGAAGAACGTGCGGCACCTCGGCGATGTCGATTCGTCGCTGTTTCGCGAAGAGCCCGTCGCGTGTGAACTCGAGAGACCGAAAACCCTCAACCCGGCCCACCCGAATAGGGACTGGGTCGCGCAACCCACCCACTCCCTGCTGCTCGGTGTGCCGGACGCCTACATCGGCGACGGCGTGGTCTTCGATCGGGATCGCTTCTACTCCTTCGGCAAGTGGTGGCTCGGATCCTTCGACGACTCGTGGAAGCTGTACGAGGAGACGAAGGAAGTTCGTGAGGTCGATAGAGCACTGGCTCTCGGCGCGTGGTGCGGCGATCTCTTCCAGTACTTCGCCGCGGATGCCCTGCCCCGCCTGGGGCTCGTCCTCGGCCTGCTGGAATCGCCCGCGGGCCGCGACCTGCAGATCGTGACCCACGAAGAGAACGCCAGCGCGGCGGCCTGGTTCTGGAACAAGCTCGGCCTGCGCGATCGCATCGTGCAGAAGCCGACCAGCTCCAGGTCTGGCTTCGTCATCCACGCCAATCAAGCGTTCTGTGCCGATTCGATACCCAACCCGGGATTCCTCGGCGTACACCCGCGGAACTCACTGCGACCGATCCAGGAGCGACTCGGCCTGCTCGAACCGATCGAGCGCGACCTCGTCCTCTACCTCGACGAGAACTTCCCCCATACGGTCGCGAACGCACCTTCTTTCCTGCCGAAGATCGAAGAGCTGCTGCGCCCCACGGATTACGAGGTCCAACGCTTTCGCGGCGGCGACGACTTCGACGCAAACATGGAAGCCATGCGACGCGCGCGCCTCGTAATCGGCCCTCATGGCCCGATGCTCGCCAACCTGGTCTTCGCCCAACCGCAGACCCACGTGATCGAGTTCCTCCCCAGCTATCGCCTGTTCCGCGATGGGCTCGACCCGAGGCCACTCTACTGGGGGCTCTCCCAGGCCGCGGGCCTCGACTACTGGACGGTCGAGCCCCAGAACTTCGAGTTCGATCGACCGGGCATGTGCGTCGACGAAGACGAAGTCCTCACCCTGATCCGTCAGCTGCTCGATCTGTGACGCGCTGCATCCCGGAGATCAGGATGACCACGGTCGATACGAGGATGACCCCCGGCCAGAAGTAGTAGTGGCTCCAATCGAAGAGCTCCGGGCTCCGGCCCACGACCGACGCCAGGCCCACGACGCGCAGCAGGTTGACGATCGACACGGCCGCGAAGGCGGCGGCGATCGCCAGGAGCTTCTGGCGCAAGGGCGTTCGCAACACGATGAAGGCCGATGCCAGGCAGACCCACATATCGAGTCCACTGCACACCTGGGTCACGCGAACCGCCCCACCCTGCATGCGAATCAGCTGGCCCTCGACATGAGGTTCGAGACCGAACGCTGCGAGGAGGCCACCCGAAATCTGCGCGATGGCGTTCTGCAGTGGCGGCATCACGACCTCGTGGAAACCCGGCGAAACCAGGAGGTTCGAGAGGCCGACGACCAGCACCGCGAAGACCCCACAACGGATCGAGAGATCGCGGAGGTCCCCAGGTCGCGCCGATGGATGGGTCTCGCGTTCCGCCATGGCCTGCGACGACTCCTCGTCCTTTCAGCGGGCCAGCCGCACTGGTAGGCTCGCCTCTGCGATGATAGTCGACCTGCGCGAGATTCCGATTCTGGTGCTGAACGTGCCCGATGATGTGAAGCGAAGAGACTTCATGGGCACGCAGCTCGACAAGTTCGGGCTCGAAGGTCGCTTCGTCGATGGCATCCGCTGCACACCCCGAGCCGTCGGCTGTGCGTTGTCGCACCTGAAGGCGCTTCGAAGTTCACCCTCGCCGCCCTTTCTCGTATTGGAAGACGATTGCGAGTTCTTCGAGGAACGCTTCCGATACACCTTCGAGGTTCCCGACGAGGCCGACGCCCTCTATCTCGGGCACTCGTCCTTCGGGTTGAGCGATACCCCCGACAAGTACGGCTTGCGCTGGGGGCGCCTCGGCAATGTCCACTTCGAACCCGTGGGCGATCAACTCATCCGGGTGTTCAACATGGTCGGGCGGCACGCGATCACCTATCTCTCCGAGCGCTTCATCGAAGCGACGATCGCCGCCGGCGAGCGCGCGATGATCGGCCACGACTTCCCGATCCCGGGCGATGTCGAGTATGCGGAGATCCAATCCGACCATCGCGTTCTCGCGGTTCGCGATCCGATCTGCTGTCAGTCCGATACGCAGGGCGGGAAGTATCTCGCGACCCGGGAGTCGATCGTCAGCGTGTCAGCCTGAACAGAGGGACGCGCGCGTCGCGACGTGGTTCGGGCTGAAGCGCTCGCTCTGGTAGAAGAGCGGTGTGATTCGCGCGTAGACCCGATGAGTCTCCTGGGCGACCGCGTAACCCACGTCACCGGGATACGCGTGTTCGCCATCGAGCATGGTTTCGAAGACCCGCTCGCGAACCGCCTGGCGGAAGACGTCGGTGACGAACAGCACCGCGTGGCGGCTCAACATGTTGTAGATGCGGACATGCTCGGCATCGTGTTCGGCCCATTCGACGCCACCGAAGAGACCCGGGCTCGGCTCACCGGCCTGCTCGATCCCGAACAATGAAGTCCCGAGATAGACGGCGTCGGCGTCGGCGGGGACTCGGATGCGCGTTTCGAAGTTGGCGCCGAGTTGGCAATCGTCTTCGAGCACGAGGAAGGGCGTACGGAGGTCGTCGCGCTCGAGCAGGCGCAGATGAGATAGGTTCTGCCCCACCCAGGGCGGCTCCGAGCGGGTTCCAGGGGCGAAGCGGAAGTCGAGTTCGTGCGCGCCGAACTGTTCTTCGATGAACTCGCGCCGCGCGGGATCGTCCTCGCAGTGGATCACGAAGATGGGGATCTCGCGCAGATCGATCCAGCGTCCCGAGCTCTCGCGCGAACTCGCGGCCGATCGCATTGGCGCTTCGAGCCACTCGATCTCCGGTTCGATGTGACAGGAATCGAACTGCGATTCGCGAAGCCCATGGATGTCGACGCGCGCTCCCTCGAGATAGCGCTGGTTCAACCACTCGGTCGAGATGCCGGCGCTGGGATTGCGATAGGTATCCTGCACGCGGTTGAGCGCGAGGTTCACCAAATAGGGCTCGGGCTCGGCCGCGAGGAGCGGCTGCTCTAGGGGGCGCCCCGCCGTCGCGGATTCGAGGCTGTTCGGGTTGTGGAAGGAGAACGTCGGGAAGTAGTCGACGAGATCGCGCGACCGGAAGATGTTGCCATCCTGGGACATCGGGTAATTCCAATAACCCGGACTCGCGGTCTTCCAGGCCCAACGCGGATCTCGCGACAGATCCGGGGGCGTGGTCGCGGCGTTACGCGGATGGCAGAAGCGAACGTTTTCGCCGAGACGCAGGCACACCGCCAACACATCCGGATCTTCGTCGAGGGTCTCCAGATGCCACTGGCCGTCGAAGCTCCGCGTGAACGCGATGTCGTCGACCAGGAACATCAGGAACCGGCTGCGCGCCGCGCACTCCCGCACCAGCTTCAGGAAGTCGCTGCGGAAGTCCTCTTCGCGAACCCAGTCGACTTCGGGATGTTCGCGGGCGAGTTCGGCATAGGCCGCCTCGTAGCCCGGCTCCGATGCGTGGTGGAGGACGTGGCGGTAGTGCGGTCGGATGAACAACTCGTCCATGCTCCTCAGGAGCGCCTCGAGTTGGCAGGCGCGATCCTTGCTGAACACCACGACTTCGATCGGCTCCGTGGTCGTGACCCTTGCCTGCTCGCTCTCCCCCTCCCCTTCGATCACGAGGACGCAGACACCGTTCCACCAGGTTTCGGCGCCTCGGTGCCGAGGCATGTCCTCGACGTCGGCGTCGGAGAGCACGATCTCCTTGCGATAGAGGACGTTGAGCCCGAGATCCTCGATCGACTTCTTCGTGCCCCTACGAACCCGCGGCCAGTTCCAGTCGTCGACCACCACCACGGCCACGCCGGAGAGGAATCGGGTGAAGTGGCGCAGCGCCCGGTCGTGGCTTTCGAAGCTGTGATTGCCGTCGTAGAAGAAGACGTCGAAAGGCGGCGTGCCTTCGAGATCGACCTTGAAGCAATCCTCTTCGATCACCTCGACCGCCGAGTCGCCCTGGAACCGACTCACGTTCGCGATGAACTCTTCGCGGGGACCGCCGAACTCCGACCAGTTCTCGATCGCCACCGCGTCGATCTGGTTGCCAAAGAGCGCGGCACAGAGACTCGCGCCCGCATGACTCCCCACTTCGAGATAGCGGCAGCCGTCGAAGTTGCAGAGCTCGTTCAGCAGGATCCGGTTGTTGCGACCACACATGCCTTCCACCGCCGCGACCTCTTCGGAGAGACGAGAGCGACCGGCTTCCGAATTCGCGAGGGCGCGTTCGACGTGGGCGATCCAGGCGGCAGTGGAGGCAGGCTTCGCGCGGCGCGCCGGCGCTTCGCCCCGGGGTCGGCGATCCGCCGAAAGTCGATCGGCGAAGCGAAGCATGTACCCATCGCGGGTGGCTTCGGGTTCGCCGAGCCCTTCGTTGAAGCGCGAAAGCCGGTTGTAGTAGTGATGGAAGAAGATGTCGCCGTCGTCGATCGCCACCTCCCGCTTGCCCTCTTCGAGCCAGTGGAAGCGCAGGAAGCGAACGTTCTGCGCCGAGACCACGAGCTTCTGGCGCTTGCGTCCGAGGGGATCGCGGCGGCAGTACAGCATCTCGAGCAGCGGGTCGTCGATCTCCTCGAAGCTCTTGCTGCCCTGGTAGAAGAACCAGCGGATGCCGAAGGAAAGCCCGTCCGCCGTCGCGGGGTCGTAGTCTTGAAGAAACTCGGGGAGAGTCTTCCCGGGGATGCGGAGAAACTCGTCGACGTCGAAGAACCCGATCCACTTCGAGTTCGCAAAGCGCCCCAGGGTGTGGGACTGCTGGGGCGGCTGGCCGATCTGTTTCAGGTCCTTCCGGTTTCGCCAGCGATAGTGCCAGGGGATGTAGGTCACCTGGCCCGCACGGCGATAGGGTTCGAGAATGTCGAGCAGGGTTTCGCGATCGCGGGTGTTGTTGTCGTAGACGAAGACGTGATCGACATCCATGATGTCGAGGTAGTACTGGAGGTAGTGGCCGATCCAGCGATTCTCGTCGCGCACGATCACGCTCATCGCGACCTCGAACGCAGGGGTCGGCGCCGTCGAGAGCCGGAACGCATCTCGGTGCGGCCCGGCCTCGATCTCGAGGTCGAGCCATTCCCGCCCTTCGATCAGCGCAGGGAGGGCTTCGTGCTCGAAGTCGATCACGATGGCGGGTTCCCAGGAATCGAGACGGTGCGGGAGATAGGTCCCGCGAATCTCGAGCCCCTCGACCCGCAGGATCATGTCGTCGAGCCGCACACCGTGCTGCGACCAGTCGATGTCGTCGCCGTAGTAGGCGGTGACGGCGCTGAGCTTCGTTCTCGAACCGTGGACGAAGAGATCGAGAAAGAGATGGAACGCATCACCGCCGCGACGCGTGATCTCCATCGCGTGAACGGGCTCCACCTCCATGTGCCGTTCCACCATCGCGTTCCATACTAGACCGCGCGTTCGACCCCTGCCGTATACTCCCGCCGAATTGCAACGGGCTGATGGAGCGAACGGATACTCGTGAGTTTCGTCTCCATCGCGTTCCTCCTCCTCTACCCCGTCGCCCTGCTACTCCGGGTCGCCTTCGCGCGAGACGCGCGCGGGGATGGCTACTTCGCCGGCCTGCTCGCGATCAGTCTGGTGTTCTACGGCTGGCACTTCCCCAGCTATCTCGCGCTGATCCTCGCCAGTACACTCACCGACTACTTCGCGGGACGCGCCTTGGCGAACCTTCCCCACGAGCGGGAAGGCGCACGCCGGGCCGTCGTCGCCGCTTCCATCGCGCTGAACCTCGGCCTGCTCGGCTACTTCAAGTACGCGGGCTTCCTCGCCGAGCTGGTCGCCGACGTGCTCGCGGCCGTCGGGGTCTCGAGCGGTGGGTTCAGCACCCTCGAGATCGTGCTCCCGATTGGCATCTCGTTCTACACGTTCCAGTCAATGAGCTACACGATCGATGTCTACCGCGGGCATACGCGCGCGGAGCCGAACTTCGTTCGCTTCGGGCTCTTCGTCGCGTTCTTTCCCCAGCTCGTGGCCGGCCCCATCGTTCGCGCGGGGGATTTCTCGCGGCAGTTGCTTCGCCGCCGTCGCCTGAGCGCAGCGGTCTGGCTCCAGGGCGTGCGGCTGCTGGTCCGCGGCCTCTTCCTGAAGCTCGTCGTCGCCGACAATCTCGGCAAGATCGTCGACACGCATTGGGCGGCGGTTTCCCAGGGCGATGCCCCGCCGGCGCTCGCTGCGTCCGTGATCGTCTTCTTCTCGTGTCAACTGCTCTGCGACTTCGCCGGCTACTGCGACATCGCGCGCGGCCTCGCCTACCCCCTCGGCTTCAGGTTGCCGATCAACTTCAACGCCCCCTTCATCGCGACGAGCTTTCGCGAGCTCTGGAGGCGTTGGCACATCACGCTCTCCGAGTGGATGCGCGACTACCTCTACACGCCCCTCGGCGGCAACCGACGAGGTCGAGGGCGCACGCTGGCCAACCTCTTCATCGTGATGGTCGTGAGTGGGCTTTGGCACGGTGCGGCGAGCACCTTCGTGCTGTGGGGTTGCGTACACGGGATCGCGATCGTCGTCGAGCGCGCGCTTCGACCAACCGATTTTTCGGGCGCAGCGAGGGCTGCATGGTTCGTCGTCGTGCAACTCACCTGGATTGGCAGCATGTCGATCTTCCGCGCCGCCGACGCCGAGCAGGCGTGGACGGTTCTCGCGAATGTGGGCGCCGGCCTCGTTCAACCGGCCTCGTTCGTCACCATCGGTGACGCGAAGATCGCAGCGGATCTCATCACGGGTTGGTTCTTCACCCTTCCCGTGTGGCTGATGCACCTCCACGCGGTGTTCGACGAGCGCGCCACTTCGCAGCGGCCACCGCACATCGCGCATGCTGCGTATGCGGGCGTGATGCTCGCGATGCTCGCCTCCTTCTACGCCCGACCCGACGGGTTCATCTACTTCCAGTTCTGAGACCACGGATGACGCGAATGCCGACCCATACACGACGAACCCGGGCGGGCGCGATATCGCTCGGCGCATTCGTACTTTCCGCGCTGTGCGCGTCGTGGTTGATCTCCGCCTTCGATTGGCGACACGATATGCTGGGGCGAAGGCCGCGCGTGGTCGTCATGCCCGAATTCGAGGTGCCCAACACTGCCGAGTACAGCTACTCGGGCTCGGACGACTACGAGATCGGCAAGGCCGTGCTCTACCACGGCCTGGGCGACGCGATCGACCACGCACGTGAGGCCGACATCCTGATCTTCGGAAATTCGCGGATGCCGCTGGGTCTGCGCGAAGAGTTCCTGGTGCCCCGGGTCGAAGAGCTCGGCTTGCGGATCTACTCCCTCGGCGGAGGTCATTCGGAACAGGCGCGCTTCCCTCTCGAGGTAATTCGCAAGCACGATCTGCGCCCGCGGGTCGTGATCGTGAGCGGTGGCCCCCACATCCTGCGAGATCGCGAGCGCATGTCGGACCTCGCCCGGGAAGCGATGTCGATGACCCGCTTCGACGCCGCCAAGAAGTGGCTCGAGGTCGAAGGGGCGTGGCAGCTGCGCTCGGCCCTCCACACGCACCTGCCCCAGGTGGCGTTCTTCGGCGGCGAGATCCCTTCGAAGTGGATCATCTACCGCTCCTCGCGCACGGGTTGGTGGCGACCGGTGCGCGAACCGCCGGATCGCTACCCGATCGGCTTCGGCGAAGAACGGCCGAACTATCGGGCACTGCTGCCCTTCGCGTCCGAACTCCAACAGGATCTCGAAGCCCGGGGAGCCCAGCTCGTCCTGACCGTCGTCCCCTACGGCGACACGCGGGTCGGCCACCTGCCCTATCTGCAGGAAGAACTCTCGCTGCCCACCATCGTCCCGTCGTTCGAGGGTCTCGAAACCGCCGACGGCTCCCACCTCGATCGCGAGAGCGCGCGGGCCTTCACGCAACGCTTCTGGGATGAATTCATCGCGGTCCCGACCATTCGCGAGAGGCTAGGCTTGGACTCATGATCTTCGTCTGCATCGCCTCCTACGCGGATCCCGAACTGCCGCGCACGCTTCGCGATTGCATCGACAACGCGCGCCACCCCGACGACCTGCGCTTCGGCATCTGCTGGCAGGCCGATCCCGAAGCCAAGGTCGAGCTCGACGCCTTTCGCGTCGACCCCCGCTTTCGCTTCGCCGACTACACGGTGGCCGAGAGCCAGGGAGGAACCTGGGCGCGCAGCGTGGCGGGTGCGCTGTGGGAGGGCGAGGAGTTCACCCTCCAGATCGATTCGCACATGAAGTTCGAGCCCGATTGGGACACCAAGCTCGTGTCCAACATGGAGAGCGTGCCAAGCGAGAAGCCGCTGCTCACCGTCGATAGCCCCATCTTCTACTACGACGCCCAGGGCGAACTCCACCGCGATTTCGCCAAGGGCGTGCCGACCAGTCGCGTCAACTCCTGGAACGCGGGCGGCGGTTGGGCGCCGTGGTCGGTCTGGGGGCCACCCCACCAGCACTTTCCCGCGCGCATTCGCATGATCACGGGCAACTTCGTCTTCACCCTGGGTCGCTGGCACGAGGAAGTCCCGCAGGATCCCGAGCACTACTACTGGGGCGAGGAGTTCAACCTCACGGTTCGCTCCTTCACCCACGGATACGATCTCTTCGTGCCCCACGAGATCCTAGTCTGGCACATGAACCACTTCGACGGCGGACCGCGGCGTCACTGGGAGAAGGGGCGCGAGGTCGTCGATGCGAAGAATGCCATCGCCTTCGAGCGGCTTCGCCGCCTGCTCTACAGCGACGACGAAGGAGAGATGCAATCCCTCGGTCGCTATGGCCTCGGCCCGGCCCGCACCCGGCGCGACTACGAGGTCTTCGCGGGCTTCGACTTCGCGAACAAACGCGCGCACCCCGACGTCTTCACCGGCCGCCCGCCCGATCCCGTGACGATCCGCACTCCCCTCGACTGGCGGCGCTGCATCACGATCGAAGAGGCGTTCCGCCGCGATCCTTCCCTCGACCCGCGAGGTTGATCAGCGCTCGGTCAGGTGCGTTTCGAAGTCCTTGCGGACCTCGGCGCGATCCTTGTTGGCGAAGTACCAGTCGATGGTGCGGTGCAGGCCTTCGCGGAACGGGACCTGTGGCTTCCAACTGAGAAGCTGCGCAGCGAGGGAGTTGTCCGCGACCCGGTTGAGCGGGCCCGTGGGCATGTCGGGCTCGAACGCGAGCTTCGGAGAGAAGCCCGTGTAGTCACACACCTCGCGCACCGCGTCGATCACCCGCACCCGCTCCATCGTCCCGAGGTTGATCGCAGTGCCGTCGTCGATGTGTTCCGCCGCGAGGATCGTGCCCTCGACGATGTCGGAGACGTACGTCCAATTGCGGATCTGTTCGCCGGTGCCCCAGACCACGAAGGGATCCTGCTCGATGAACGCACGCGCGATCATCGCGATCACGGCGTGGTTCTCACACCCGCGTGGACCGTAGACGGTGAAGTAGCGACAACTCGCCGATCGCAAACCGTAGTCGGCGGCCATCGCCTTGAGAGTCATCTCGCCCATCAACTTCGCCCAGCCGTAGGTATTGTCGCAGTCGTAGGGTGGCCCCACGATGTCCTCGGTCAGGTAGACGACTTCACTCGGCCGCGTCTGCAGATGGTTGGGGTAGACACATCCCGACGATGCGAAGATCACCTTTTCGACTCCGGTCCGTCGGCAGGCATCGAAGACGATGCCGTCGAGCATCAGGTTGCCCGCGCAGGCTGCCTGGTGCAGTTCGACGTAGCCCCGCCCGCCGTGGTCGGCGGCCAGGTGGAAGACCGTTTCGCTGCCGCGAATCACCTCGTGCGCCACATCCTGCTCGCGGAGATCGGCATTCACGAATTCGACGCGCCCGGCGTCGAGATGGGTGGCGATGTTCTCCCGCTTACCGCTGGTGAGGTCATCTACGACAGTGACCTCGGCACCCCGCCCCACCAGGGCATCGACCAGATTCGAACCGATGAAGGAAGCCCCGCCCGTCACCAGAACCCTTCGTCCTTGCCACATCGAGTCCTGGGCCGTCATGCGTCGCTCCTCAGATCGTGCGGATTCACTTTCGGGTTCCGCCATGGCGCCAGACCGTAACAGGCCAGGTCCTCTAGGTAGAGGTTGGCCACGATCTCACGCAGTTCGTCGGTATAGAAGTGCCGGTAGTGGGGCAGCCCGCGAGATCGAAACCACGCCGGTCGCCGATCGGCCACGGGTTCGGTGATGTCGCCCTGATACCGATTCGCGTTGCGGTGCTCGGGGGTGTAGTCGAAGCCGAGTTCGCGACTGAT
>JANQEL010000123.1 GCA_028278345.1 Myxococcota bacterium | reverse complement strand
CGGCGCACCGACGCGCCTCGTCGTAAGAACGCCGGCCAGCGGGGTCGCCACACGGTTCAGCCCTCCTGCGCCTGGGCGCCCGGCGCCGTTGCGACTTCCGGTTCGGCGCCCAATTCGACGTCCATCTCGAGATCGGAAGTGTCACCGCTCGCCAGCGGCAGGTTCCGCAGGTGATGCACTTCGGCTTCGAGGTCGGCGATCGCCTTGCGGTAGCGCCGGCCCAGCAGCCCCGCCTTGATGAGCAGCAACGACGACAGCAAACCAGCGAGCAGGGCCCCGCCCACGAATGTCGCCACCAGGGCGAACCAGAGCGATACGCCCTCGATGCTGGTCAGCAGGAGGTCGATGTCGACGCGCGTGTCGTTCTGGTCCGGGAACAGCCGGACCACCACGACCAGCGCGATGACGATGGCCGCGAGTACGATGCGGCGCAACATGAGCATGAGTCCAGCCGACCTCGCAGGACCACCCCACCCTCGGCGGGGGGCCCGGGTTTCGCGACGCGGGCGCCGCCGCGGCGCGTTTCATCGTTTGTCTGTGACGGGGGGAGGATGGAACGGGGGGCTCAAACGCTCGGCGTGCTCTCCGACGCGTCGCCCGAGGCGGCGGGCGGTTCGACGGGCGAGCTGTCGACCATTTCCTTCAGCTCCTTGCCCACCTTGAAGAACGGGGTGCGCTTGGCGCTGATGTGCACGGGCTCGCCCGTCTTCGGATTCCGACCCTCGCGGGCTTCGCGCATCTTCACCTGGAAGCTGCCGAAGCCGCGGATCTCGATGCGATCACCCGCCTTGAGGGAGTCGATCATCGAATCGAAGATCGTGTTCACCACGACCTCCGTGTCCTTCTTCGAGATGTGGGGCGTGCGCTTCGCGACTTCCTCGATCAGTCCACTCTTCGTCATCGTCCTCTTCCCTCTTGCTGGTGATCTGGAATCCGGCTCTCGTTGATTTCGATCGGTGTCGCTAGCGGGGGCGGCGTGCCGCCCCCGCTACGACGTGTTCGAACGGGTCCTACTCGTCTCCCTCGGCCGCCTTCTCGGCCATCTTCTCCTTGAGGAGATCGCCGAAGGTGGTGGTCTGACTCTGGGCTTCCTGCTCCGCCACCTTCTTGAGGGCGGCGCGTTCGGCCTTGTCATCCACCGCGCGGATCGAGAGGGAGATCTTCTGCTCGACCGGGTCGACCTTGGTCACGAGGGCCGTGACCTCCTGGCCTTCCGAGAACTGCTCTTCCGGCTTCTCGACGCGTTCGGCGGAGAGCTCCGAGCTGTAGACCAGCCCGTCGATGCCGTGGTCGAGCTTCACGAAGACACCGAACTCGGTGACGTTCGTGATCGGCCCCGTGACTTCCGAACCAATGGCGTACTGCTTCTGGATGTCTTCCCACGGGTTCGGCTGGAGCTGCTTGATGCCGAGGGAGAACTTCTCGTTCTCCTTGTCGATCTTGAGCACGACGGCTTCGACTTCGTCGCCCTTCTCGAACTTGTCGCTGGGGTGCTTGATCTGCTCCGTCCAGCTGATGTCCGAGATGTGGACGAGACCGTCGATGCCCTCTTCGAGGCCGACGAAGATGCCGAAGTTCGTGATGTTGCGAACTTCGCCCTTGACCTTGGAGCCGACGGGGTACGACGTCTCCATCACGGTCCAGGGGTTCTCTTCGATCTGCTTCATGCCGAGCGAAATCTTGCGGTCGCGTTCGTTGACGTCGAGCACCACCGCTTCGATCTCGTCGCCCACGGCCACGATCTTCGACGGGTGCTTGACGCGCTTGGTCCACGACATCTCGCTGACGTGCACGAGGCCTTCGATGCCCGCTTCGAGCTCGATGAAGGCGCCGTAGTCGGTCAGGCTCACCACCTCGCCCTTGAGGCGCGTGCCGATCGGGTAGCGCATGGCGGCGTCGATCCACGGATCCGGCTGGATCTGCTTGAGGCCCAGCGAAACGCGCTCGGCTTCGGGATCGAACTTCAGCACCTTGACCTTGATCTCATCGCCCACCTTGAACAGCTCGCTCGGGTGGTTGATGCGGCCCCACGACATGTCGGTGATGTGGAGCAGGCCGTCGATGCCGCCGAGATCGATGAACGCACCGTAGTCGGTGAGGTTCTTGATCACGCCGTCGACGATCTGGCTGGCGGCAAGGGTCTCGAGGGTGTCGCGGCGCAGCTTCTTGCGCTCGGTCTCGAGCAGTGCGCGGCGCGAGAGCACGATGTTGCCCCGGCGCTTGTTGAACTTGATGATCTTGAAGTCGGAGCGCGTGCCGATCATGCCTTCGAGGTTGCGCACCGGTCGCAGGTCGACCTGTGAACCCGGCAAGAAGGCCTTGACTCCGATGTCCACCGAGAGACCGCCCTTCACGCGGGCGATGATCGTGCCTTCGACGGCGCGATCATCGTCGTAGGCCTGGCTGATCTGGTCCCAGACCTTGAGGCGCTCGGCCTTCTCCTTGGAGAGGACGATGCGACCGTCTTCGTCTTCGGCGTCTTCGACCAGGACGTCCACGGTGTCGCCGACCTTGACCGTGATCGTCCCGTCTTCTTCCATGAACTCCCAGGCGGCGACGAGGCCTTCGGATTTGAATCCGATGTCCACCTGGATGTAATCGTTGTCGATCGAAAGAACCTTGCCCTGGGCGACCTCGCCCTCCTTGGGGGCGTTCGGTCCCTGGCTGAAAAGCTCAGCAAAGCTGGGCTCGTTGGTGTTGGTTTCCGTACTCACGTTGGTTGATTTGCTCTGGCCCCGTTCGCCCTGGTCCTTCCAGAGTCATTTCAGATTGGCGGGGTCAGTCCTTTTCTACCGGGTTCTTGCCGCCCGGCTCGGGTTGGACGTCTGCGCCGCCGGGCTCCATACCGGAGAGCCCATCCCGCGCAGACATCAGGAATCGTTCGATTTTTTCGAGGTCCCCCTCTTCGATCACCCGGGCGAGTTCACTGAGCGATCGGCCGAATGCCTCGAGGGGGGCGGCCAAGGCCTTTCGGTTGGCGCAGAGGATATCGCCCCATAACTCCCCGTCACTCCTCGCGATGCGGGTAAAGTCACGAAATCCGCTGCCCACCATCTGACCGGCATCGTGGGGAGCGACCCCCAGGGCATGAGCGAAGGCGAAAGCCAGGGCGTGGGGGGCGTGGCTGATCCAGGCGGCCTGTAGATCGTGCTCGTCGGGGCTTCGTTCGAGGACGAAGGAACCCAATGCGCCCCAGAATCGGGCGATGCGGGCGGTCGCCGCCGGGTCCGTCTCCGCTAGCGGCGTCACGACACAGCACGCCCCCTCGAAGAGGTCGGCGCGGGCGTTCTCGACACCCTTCAGGTGGCTGCCCGCCATCGGATGCGAGCCGACGAAGGACATGCCGGGCGGGAGCAGCCCCGGCAACGTTTCGACGACCGGGCCCTTCACGCTGCCGACGTCGGTGACGATCGCATTCGGCGCGAAGTCGGCCGCGACCTCTCGCAGCACACCCGCCATGCTCGACACCGGCGTCGCGACGATCACGAGATCGGCGCCCGGCGAAACGCTCTCGACGCTTCCGGCTTCGTCGACGATGCCGCGTTCGAGGGCGAGATCGAGGGGGCCACGGCGGCGCCCGGCCCCGACGATGGTGCGGGCGAGCCCGCGTTCGCGCGCAGCGAGGGCCACCGAACCGCCGAGCAGACCGAGCCCGAGGATCGCCAGCCGCTCGAAGGGCGGGTCGGCGCTTTCGCCCGCAGAGCTCACCCGCTCACTCCGAGGTCGCGCAGGGCCTTCACGAGGCGTTCGTTCTCCTCGGGGAGACCGACCGTGATGCGCACGTGCTCGGGCAGGCCGAAGCCCGCCATCGGTCGCACGATCACGCCCTTCTTCAGCAGATCGTCGAAGACGTTGGCTCCGATCTTCGCCAGCACGAAGTTCGTATCGGTGGGCTCGACCTGGATGCCGAGTTCGCCGAGTTCACGCGTCAGGTAGTCGATGCCCTCCGCGTTCACCTGCAACGTGCGGCGGATGTGTTCTTCGTCGTCCATCGCGGCCACCGCCGCCGCTTCGGCGAGGCGATTCACGTTGAAGGGATGACGCGCGCGCTCCATGAAGCCGACGAGTTCCGCCGAACCGATGCCGTAGCCGATCCGCAGGCCCGCGAGGCCGAGGTACTTCGAGAAGGTGCGCAGCACCAGCGTCGCCGGTCGCTTCGCGAGCCACGCGACGCTGTCGGGGAAGTCGCTGCGGCGGGCGAACTCGAAGTACGCCTCGTCGACGGCGAGCACGACGTCATCCGGTAGCGCCTCGACGAAGGCGTCGAACTCGGCCTTTCCGATGCTGCCGCCGGTCGGGTTGTTGGGATTGCAGACAAAGACGACCTTCGTGCGATCGGTGATCGCCTCACGCATGGCGTCGAGGTCGTGGCCGAAATCGTCGCGCAGGGGCACCTGCACGACCTTTCCGCCCATCCCCTTCACCACGATCGGGTACATGGCGAAGGAGGGCCAGGGCATCACGACTTCGTCGCCGGGGGCGAGGAAGGTCTTCACGATGAGTTCGAGGATCTCGTCGGCCCCGCAGCCGAAGACGAGCTGGTCCTCTTCGATGCCGAGGCGCGTCGCGAGTTTGGCGCGCAACTCGAAGCACGCGCCATCGGGATAGCGGTTCACTTCCTCGATCCCCTTGCGCACGGCTTCCACCGCCTTGGGCGATGGGCCGACGGGGTTCTCGTTCGAGGCGAGCTTGATCGAGGAGTCGAGCCCGAGCTCACGCTCGAGTTCCTCCATGGGTTTACCGGGTTGGTACGGGGCGAGATCGCGAATGTGGGGATTCACGAGACGTTCGACGGTCGACATGGTCTGGTTCCTGGTTACGCGCCGGCTATTGACCGGCGCCTACGCGCCTGTTGCCTCGGGTGTTCACGCACCCTCTTCGACGCTCTTCTTCATGGGACTCGGAATGGGTTGGGCCCGCGGATAGGACCCGAGGATCTTGTGGGAATGGGCGAGCGCCGCTGCCTCCTGCAACGCCGCCTTCACATGCTCCTCTTCCAGATGCCCTTCCATGTCGACGAAGAACAGGTACTCCCAGGGCTTGCTCTTCACCGGACGCGATTGGATCGCGGTGAGATTGACGTCGTGCTTGGCGAATGATTCGAGCAGGCGATAGAGCGCCCCACTCTGGTTCTTGCGCGCGGTGAACACGACCGAAGTCAGATCGTTGCCGCTGGCCGAAGGCGTTTCGCGGCCGATCACGAGGAAGCGCGTGGTGTTGCCGCGCACGTCCTCGATCCCGCTCTCGACGAGTTCGAGCCCATAGGCGTCGGCGGCGATTTCGCTGCCGATCGCGGCAAGGCTTGGATCTTCGGCGGCCATCTGCGCCGCCTGGGCGGTGCTCGTGGTCTCGATGATCTCGGCGTCGGGTAGCCGTCGTCGCAGCCACTCGCGGCTCTGCGCGAGGGCCTGCCAGATCGACGCGACCTTCTCGACCCCCTCGAGGCCCGAGCGGCTGCGCAGCAGGTTCTGCGAGATCTCGAGCATGAGTTCGCCGCAGATCGTCACCTCCGAGTCGACCAGGCTGTCGTAACACTCTGTGACCGCGCCTTCGGTCGTGTTCTCGATCGGGACGACACCGAAGTGCGTCTCACCGCGCTCCGTCTTGAGGAAGACCTCGTTCAGGTTCTGGGAAGGCTGCAGATCCACCTGGGCACCGAACTGCCGCAGTGCCGCCAGGTGGCTGAAGGTGCCCTCGGGCCCGAGGTAGGAAACGCTCACCATCTTTTCGAGGGAGCGCGTCGCCGAGATGATTTCGCGGAAGACGTGGACGATGCCCGGGTTCGGGAAGGGCCCGGGGTTGTTTGCGATCAGGTTCGCGATGATGTCGCGCTCGCGACTCGCCACGTAGATGGGGCTGCGCGTGCCACCGCTCTTCAGGTGCCCGACCTCTTCGACCAGCTTCGCGCGCTGGTTCAGGCGCTCGAGGATCTCGAGATCGACGGCGTCGATGCGCTCGCGCAGGGCACCGAGGGCTTCACGAAGTTCGTTCGCCTCTTCTTCCGACCACGCGGGGTCATCACTCTGTGCGTCGCTCTTGTCGGGCATCGGCGTTCTCGGACACCTGCATGGCCGAGCACCGGCAAGCGGGCTCGGCAAAAGCGAAAAGCGGGCTAACCCCGCGAAAAAGCTGGCGCAATATATCGGAGGGCCCCGCCCCCCGCAAAACGCCCGTTTCTCGATTCAGCTTTGGCGGCAAGGAGTTAGCTGGCTCGCACTCGGCTCGCGGTCGTTGACCGCGCGGAGCCCGCTGTCAAACTCCCGGCCATGTCGAAGGTGGTCGCGCTCTCAGGCGGTATCGGTTCGGGCAAGAGCTCGGTGTTGAAGATCCTGGTCGAACTCGGCGCCACGCCGATCGACGCGGACGCGATCGTCCACGAGTTGCAGGCGCCGGGGGCGCCCATGCTCGGCGAGATGGCGAAGGCCTTCGGCGATCACATCCTGAATCCGGATGGCTCGCTGGATCGCAAGGCCGTGGCCGACATCGTGTTCAACGACGAAGAGGCCCGCGCCAAACTCGGGGTGATCGTCCACGGCCCGGTGATCGCCGAGATGCTGCGCCGCGCGAGAGAAGGCGTCGAACGCGGCGACGCCCTCGTCGTCCTCGACATCCCCCTCTACTTCGAGGGCGCCAAGCGCGGCCAGGGCGCCGCGACCGCAACCCAATACGACGCCGCGATCTGCGTCTGGGTCCCCGTCCAAACCCAGGTCGAACGGACCATCGCACGCGACGGCTGTAGCGAAGAAGAAGCCCGCGCCCGCATCGCCGCCCAACTCCCGATCGACGAAAAACGCGAGATGGCCGACCACGTGATCGACAACTCGGGCGACGAAGCCAACACGCGAAAGCAGGTCGAAGCCCTCTACGAGCTGCTCACCGCTGAAGACTGACCGAATCCGAAGCGACGGCTTCCGCCCGAAGCCGCTCGCCCGGCTCGACCGCAGCCCCGCGACTCCGACGCCTCATCCCCCGGGGAATTCAGTCGACCCAGACGATTTATTGGTTGCTCAATCAATAAATTGAGATAGTCTTCGACATCGATTCTCGAGGAGCGTCTACTTCAGCTACGAGGAGCGGTGCGAGACCCATGAACGAAGCCGATCACATCCCGATTCTGTTCTACGTCGTCGCCACCATCGCGATGGGGGTCTTCGCGTACAACCTGCGCCCGCTCCTTGGCCTGCGCGTCGGGAAGCCCGAGCGCCACCGTTCGTTGGCCGCGCTTTCGCAGCTCCGGAACGGTCTCGTATTCGGGCTCGGGCAACGGCGCACCTACAGTGGTCGCTTTCCCTACGCCGCCGTGATGCACTTCCTGCTGGCCTGGGGCTTCATCGAGCTTTTCTTCGCAACCTCCGTCAACTTCTTCGTGGCGCGCGGCTGGTTCGTGCAGTGGTTGCCCGGCATGGACACGCCGTGGTTCGCCGCGCTGAACGACGCCGGCGGGCTGATGCTTCTCGCCGGCCTGTTGATGGCTCTGACCCGGCGCTACTGGAACAAGCCGGAGGCTCTGCCGCAAGACGCCTTCCACGGGCGCGGACACCTGCTCGGCGACACGGGCATCCTGCTGCTTCTACTTCTGCTGGTCGTCGGTGGCTTCCTGGCGGAAGCCGCACGCCTGGCGATCGAACAACCCGCCACGGCCAGCTTCTCCTTCGTCGGCGACTGGATCTCTCGCGCTGCACCCCAGGCGACCTGGGTGAGCGCAGAGCCGACGCTCTGGTGGAGCCACGCGTTCGCCTCCCTGGCGTTCATCGCCATCCTGCCGCGGACGAAGATGGTTCACGTCCTTGCGGCCATCGCGAACGCGGCGCTGACCGATCAGGCTCGGCGCGGGCGGGTTCGGCCCATGCACGTCGCCGAGGCGATGGAGGATCCCGATGCCGATCTCGAGAACCTGTCGTTCGGTGCGAGTCAGCCCGGGGATTTCAGCTGGAAGCAGTTGCTCGATTCGGTTTCGTGCACGGAGTGCGCGAGGTGCACGACAGTCTGTCCGGCGCACACCGTCGGCAGGCCGCTGTCGCCCATGAAGCTCGTGACCGACATCCGGAACGATCTCTATCAGAAGACGGCTGGTCGCGGCGAGGCCAACGATCTTCTGGGCGGCAGAATCGAGGAAGACGAACTCTGGTCGTGCACGACCTGCGGCGCGTGTACGGAAGTCTGTCCCGTGCTCATCGAACACGTTCCGACCTTCACCGACATGAGGCGTCACCTGGTCATGGCGGAAGAGCGGCCGCCCAAGCAGGCGGTCAAGTCCCTCGAGGCCATGGCGAAGAAGCGCAACCCGTGGGGGAATCCGCCGCGCGATCGAATCAAGTGGGCCACCGAAGCCGGCCTGGAGCTGCCCCTGATGAAGGACAAGGGGCAAGCGGAGGTCCTCTACTGGGTGGGTTGCGCGGGAGCCTACGATCCGCGCAACCAGGAAGTCGCACGCTCGATGGTTCGCATCCTCCAGTCGGCCGGGGTCGATTTCGCGGTCCTGGGCAACGAAGAGTCATGCACCGGCGATTCCGCGCGCAGACTGGGCGACGAGTACGTGTTCGAACAACTCGCCACGCGAAACGTCGAGCGACTCAACCACTACGACTTCGACAAGATCGTGACGCCCTGCCCTCACTGCTTTCACACCATGTCGAACGAATACCCCGACTTCGACGGCAACTACGAAGTCCAGCACCACACGCAGTTCATCGATGAACTGATCCGCAGCGGCAAATTGAACCTGCGATCGACCGGTGGCGCTTTCACGTACCACGACCCGTGCTACCTCGGACGGCACAACCAGGTCTTCGATGCACCGCGAAACGTGCTGTCGGCGGCCCTCGGTACCGAAGCATCGCTGATCGAGATGGAGCAATCGCGCGAGAAGAGCTTCTGCTGCGGTGCGGGCGGGGGCAACATGTGGTTCGAGTTCGACAAGGGCGACCACATCCACGTCGAGCGCATGCGTCAGGCGGTCGCCACCGAAGCAGAGACCGTCGCCGTGTCGTGTTCGTTCTGCATGACCATGATGGAAGACGCCTCGCGCCTGGTCGACGACGCGAAGGACGTGAAGATTCGCGACGTCGCCGAGATCGTCGCCGAGGGTCTGGACGACCCGGAACCGCAATGATGCGAAGAGCACTGTACGAGAATTGACTTCATGGGAGAGTCGAAATGAGCAAGAACGCCTACATGACGAAAGAGCGCCTGATGATCCAGAAGACCGCTCGCGAGTTCACCGACGAGGAGGTATTGCCCCTCGCTAATGAATTGGATCCGGAACAGGGCGACATTCCGGACGAGTTGATCGAGAAGATCGGGGAGATGGGGTTCTTCGGAATCAAGGTTCCCGAAGAGTACGGAGGCTTCGGCCTGGGCACCTTCGAGTACTGCCTGGTAGCCGAAGAGTTGGCCCGAGGCTGGATGAGCGTCGCCAGCATCATCGCCCGCGGTAACACCAACATGGAAGGGATGCCCGAGGAGCGACGAAAGGAACTCCTGCCGCTCATCGCGCAAGGCAAGCTGATCAGCGCCGCCGCGTTGTCGGAGCCCGACGTCGGATCCGATCTGGCGGGCATCAGTTGCCGCGCGGAGCGGGATGGCGACGGCTGGGTCATCAATGGCAACAAGTACTGGTGCACGAACGCCGACAAGGCCGACTACCTGATGGTCGCCGTGCGAACGACCGAGGCGACCGACCCGAAGAAGCGCCACCAGGGCATCAGCATGTTCTGGATTCCGAAGGAACGCGGCAGTTTCCCGGAAGGGATCAAGGGCACGGCCATTCCGAAGATCGGCTACTTCGGCTGGAAGACGTTCGAGTTGGCCTTCCACGATTTCCGTGTTCCCGCGGACGCGCTGGTCGGGGAGGAAGGCGGCGCCTTCTACATGCTGTCTCGAACCCTGGAGACCGCGCGAGCACACACGGCAGCCCGATCGATCGGCCAGGCGCAGGGCGCCCTCGACGTCGCCATCCAGTACGCAAAGGATCGCGTGCAGTTCAACGAGCCGATCGCCAACTTCCAGGCGATCCGCTTCAAGATCGCCACGATGGCCACGGAGATCGAAGCGGCGAGACAGTTGATGTATCACGTCTGCCACAAGATCGATACCGGTGAGCGCTGCGACAAGGAAGCGGCGATGGTCAAGTACTACGCCGCCGAGATGTCCGACCGCGTCACGAACGAAGCGCTACAGATCCTCGGTGGCGCCGGTTATACGACGCACTTCCCTGTCGAGCGATACTGGCGGGACGCGCGCTTGACGAAGATCTTCGAGGGAAGCTCGGAGATCCAGCAGCGCATCATCGCCGATCATCTGCTCGGCAAACCGGTTCCGCCCATTTCCTAGAGAGGAAAGTGCGGCCCGAACCGACCCTCACTTTGTCGCAAGCAGCGAGGTATGGAAGACATGAAGATAGGTGTACTGGTAAAGCAGGTACCGGCTCGGGACTCCGAGCTCGAATTGGTCGACGACGAAAGCTGGATCGACGAAGCGGATCTCGAGTACGAAATCAGCGAAGCCGACGAGTACGCCCTCGAGGCGGCCCTCGAGCTGAAAGAGACCGCCGACGATGAGGTCGAGGTCATCGCAATCTCCCTCGGGCCCGAGCGCGTCGAGGAAGCGCTCGAAACGGCACTCGCCAAGGGAGCCGACAGCGCCGTTCACATCGAGGACGACCGCGGCCATGGGCTGGACCCGTTCCAGGTGGCCGGCGGGTTCGCGACGTTGGCGAGGGAAGAGAACTTCGCGCTGATCCTTTCGGGCATCCAATCGGATGATTCGAGCTATGGGCAGACCCCGGTGCTCCTGGCCGAGCTGCTCGACTTCCATCACGTGACGATGGCGATCCGGATCGAGCGGTCGGAGGCCGGCGTGAAGGTGAGAAGGGAGCTCGAGGCGGGTTGGTTCCAGGATCTGGAATTGCCGATGCCTGCGGTTCTCACGGTGCAGTCCGGCATCAACGAACCGCGCTACGCGTCGATGAAGAGCATCATGGCTGCGAGACGAAAGACGATTCGCGGCGTGGACGGCAGCGACCTGATCCCGACGGACGTGAGCAGCGGAACGGAGCTGGTTCGAGCCTATGCCCCCGAAGAATCGAAGAGCGCGGAGCTGCTGCACGGCAGTCCGGCGGAGCAGGCCGCCGCGCTGATCGAGAAGCTCACCTATGAAGCGAGGGTCCTCTGATGACAAGCATCCTGGTAATCGCCGAGCAACGCGCGGGCGTTCTGAGTCCCGCCTCATTCGAGGCCGTCGCCGCCGCGCAGAAGCTCGCGGCAGAACTGCAGGCCGAACTCGACATCGGGCTGATTGGTGATGATCTGACGGCGGCCGCCGAAGAGCTGTCCGCCGTTCGCGCGCGACGACTCTGCCTCGTCTCCGACGCAGAGCTGGAGCCCTACCGGGCCGAGACATACCGCGTCGCGGCCCAGGCTCTGGTCGACGAGCTCGAGCCCCAATTGGTGCTCTTCCCGCATACCTATACGGTGCGTGACTACGTGCCCCGTCTCGCCGCAGGTTATCAACGCATACTCGTGAACGACTGCATCGGATATCGTCAGGACGACGGGCAGACCGTATTCGTGCGGCAGCTCTTTCGAAGCAAGCTCAACGCCGACGTACGACTCACCGGATCTTCCCCGCATTTCATCAGCTTCCAGCCAGGCGCGTTCCGCCCGGAGGAAGTCGAGCGCGGAAGCAACTCCGCGCCGAACGAGAGCGTCGACGTGAGTTTCGACGCTTCGCGGTTCCCCACCCGATCCGAAACACCGGGGCAGGAAGAAACGGGCGGCGTCGACCTCACGAAGGCGGAGATCATCGTGTCCGTTGGACGCGGGATCGGCGAGGAGGAGAACATCGCCCTGGCGGAGAAACTGGCGCAGGCCCTGAAAGCCGAACTCGGCTCGTCGAGGCCCCTCGTCGATATGGGTTGGATGCCCAAGGCCCGCCAGGTCGGCAGCTCCGGCAGCGTCGTATCGCCGAAGCTCTACGTGGCGCTCGGCATTTCGGGAGCCAGCCAGCACATGATCGGCGCCCGAGGCGCAACCACCCTCGTCGCCATCAATACGGATGAGAAGGCGCCGATCTTCGCCCACGCCGACTACGGAATCGTGGGGGATGTGATGGAGTTGATCCCCGCTCTGATCGAGGTCGTGCAGGGTTCATAGTCGTAGCTGCGATCTGTTCCCGCGCGATTGGCGATGGACGATCAGGCTGGAGGCGTACCGATCGGCACGACGCGATGCGAGACGCCGACGCGCCGCTTCCGTGGGGGCCTGATCGAGTACGCGTTCGATCTGGGGTTCGCTCAGCTCCCAGTACTCGAGCAGATCCGCGAGGCACCACAGGCGTTGGCCGGGGCGCTCGAGTCGATCGATCAGGTCGAGGGCTTCGTCGACATCCGCGAAGTGCTTTGCACTGATCATCTGGGATAACGCGCGACGCGACGCCCACCCTCCGCCAAGACCCTCGATCAAGGCTGCACGCTGACTGCGGTCCTGGCGTGCGACGGACGAAGCTCCGCGCTGCAACTCGCGGAGGATCCGCAATCGTTCGGCACCGCTCGAAGTCGGCGGCGACGCCTCGAAATCCTCGAGCTCGAAGGAAGGTGCCGGCTCTTCGCGATGAACCCGGGATACCGGAGCGGGTGACGCAGGAACCGGCTCGGCCCGGGTGGGCTCGGGCGGTAGAACGACGACCTCTGGGGCTCGAGGTTCGGTGCTCGACGCCGGTAGGGGATCCGCGACCTCGGGCTCGCTGCCCTGCGTCGCTTCATCGGCTTCGACGGGGGCCGCTTCCGCAGGTGCGCCGAGTTCGGCTGGCGGAGCCTCCTCTACAGGAGGGAGTTCGACCACGGGAGGTGGTGCGACCGTTGTCTCGAGCGGGGGGGCTTCCTCGGCGGCTTCTTCGAGCAGGTTCGTCAGTGTCTCGGCCAGCGCGTCCTTCGCCTGGTTGCGGTTCCCGTCCTTGATCGAGCGGGCGAGCTGGCGCAGTTCACCCGGGTCGGCTTCACCGAGTCGCTCGAAGGCGCGGCCGATCAGCTTCTCGTTGTCGCTGAGATGGCCATCGCCAAGGAAGGCCTTCTCGATTCGCTTCCACGCCCACTTGCTTCCGACACGAAGCGCCACCTGTTCGCGTTGAACCGGAGAGAGCGAACGAAGCAGCTGCCACGACCGGGCCAGGATGCCCATTCGCTCGCGAAGGTTCGTTGCGACGCCCAGCGCCTTCAGCAGGCTCTGGAGGTCTTCGATCGGCGGAGCGGCCACCGACTACCTCGCGTCGCTCGAAGGATCGATCGACACGCGGTCCGTCAGGTTCTGCGCGGTGGCCCCGGGCAGGGCCGCAATGCCGCGAAGGAAGTCGTCGAGATCGACACCCGCGAGCTGCTGCAGGATCGGTCCCAACTGGCTGAGGACCTGGACGACATCCTCCGTCATCTTCGATGCCCCGGTTCCCGATCCCGCACCATTGCCGTTGCTGATGATCGTGGTGGATCCCGCTCGCGAAAGCGGCTCCGAAACGGCCGCTGCGATATCGGGCAGCACCTTCAATGCCTCGATCGAGAGACCCGCCTCGTTGTAGAGCTTGAGGGCTTCGGCGAGCAGACGTCGTGCTTCGGCCTCGGCTTCGCCGCGGGCTTGAATCGCGGCACCGTCGGCGAGGCCGATCTCTCGCCTCTGCGCCGCCTCGGCTTCGGCCCTGGCGAGCCCTTCGGCCTTGATGGCCTCCGCGATCTGCTCGCGACGCTGGCGCTCCGCGCTGGCTTCCTGCTCGATGCGGTACTTCGCCGCGTCGGCATCGCGCTCGACCTGATACTTGCGCGCGTCGGCCTGTTCGCGAACGGTCGAGTTGAGTTCGAGCTTCTGACGCTCGACTTCCTTCTCGGCGATCTGGATGTTCTGGAGCTTCAACTCCATCTCGCCCGACTTCTCCGCCATGGCGTTGGCGACGTCGACTTCCTGCTGAATGGAAGCCTTCTTCAACGAAAGCTGTTTGTCGGCTTCGGCGATCTCGCGATCGACGTTCAAACGCTGCTCTTCCTTCGCACGCCGCGCGCTCTCTTCCTCGATCTTGGCGTCGCGGTCCGCGTTCGCCGTGGCGATGCGAGCCTGTTTCAGGGCTTCCTGGATCTTCGGCTGCCCGAGCGCGTCGAGGTAACCCTGCTCGTCCTGGATCTCCTGGAACACGAACGACTTGAACTCGAAACCCATCGCCCCCAGATCGGCTTCGGCTTCTTCGCGGACCTTGTCCTGGAAGGAACGTTGATCGCGATACAGCGACTCGATCGTCAACGTACCGATGATGCCGCGCAGATGGCCGGCGACCGTCTCCTGGATCGTGGCCTTGACGGCCTCCACCTCGAACCCGAGGAACGACTCGGATGCGCGTTGGATGAACTCGTCGGTGGCGCGAATCTTGACCTGCGCGACGGCCTTGACGTTGATCGGGATGCCCTGCTCGGTATAGACGTGAGGCATGTTGATCTCGAGGGTCATCATCTTGAGAGACAGCCGCTCGAAGGATTCCCAGCCGGGCCAGATGAAAGTGCCGCCGCCGTGAACGATGCGATAGCCCTCGATGGCGCCGTCTTCGCCCTGGATCTTCTTCCCCCGGAGTTGCCTGCGTCCGAAGACGATCAAGGCCTCGTCGGGGCCGGCCTTCTTGTATCGCGCCTTGACGAATATGTAGCCGACCACGAGAACGACAAAGAGCGTTCCAATGCCAATCATCCCCTCGACCACCATCATGCAAGCCCCCTCCCCGATCAAATGAACCCATCGATTGATCGATTCATCCTACACCGAAGCGCGGCATCGAGTCAGCGACAATGCGACACGCGTATACCCCCCGGATTCCCTTGGGACATTCGCGCGTGGTGGCCGCCGGCGACCGATCGAGGGTCTGTAGAACGCGTTCAGGACGCGATCGAGCTCAGTGTCTATTTGTTCCGTGGAATGGTGGTCGAGAGGGGGCTCCACGACGACCCGAAGTTCAGGGGACCGCTGTTCGAAACCTGGTGCGATCTGGTCGAAGCCGCGCTCGCGGTCGACGAATGAGGGAGAGAATCATCGTGACGAACGAAGAAGTGGTCCGAGAGGCCTGCAGGGTGATCTGGTCCGAAGGCGATCTGTCCCGGGTCTCCGAGTTCTACTCGGAAGACTTCACCACCGACTATCCCCTCACGCAGTGGGGCGAGGGACTTGCGGGTCTCACTCGTCTGGCGGAGGCACAGCGCAACGCGTTCCCCGACTACCGTGAACACATCGATGAACTCTACGACGCAGGTCGGGACATCATCGTCGTGCTGACGATCACGGGCACAAATTTGGGACCGATGGAAGGCCTCGAGCCCACCGGCCGGAAGATCGAGTTCCGGGATGTCACGATCTGCCGTGTCGAAGACGGAAAGATCGTGAAGCAGTCGGGACTGAGCGATTACTTCACCGTCTATCAACAGCTCGGGCTGATCGACCTCGGAGCGAACGACTCGTCGCCCCGTCCATGAGCTGAATCGAATCGCTGGAGGATCCCGAGCGCGGGCGGACATCGGCCGGACAGGTCATCGGGAAGGCCATCGGGAGGGCCGTGATGCGCGCACGTAAGGCACGGGAGCGCTGAACGCGTTCAGCGCAGCGGCGCCTTCAACTCGCTGATGAAGGCACCCACCGAGGCCACGGCATCGTCGCGTGACGTCGCCGCTTCGATGCGGTCGACGACGGCGCTGCCGACGACGACACCATCGGCGTAGGCCGAGACCGCCTTCGCCTGTTCGGGGGTCGAGATGCCGAAGCCGACACAGACGGGGATCTTTCCCGCCTTGCGGGCTGCGTTGACACCCTCTTCCACGCCGTCCGCAAGCTCGCGGCGGGCACCCGTCACGCCGGTGAGGGATTGGTAGTACAGGAAGCCGCGACTCGTTTCGGCGAGCATCGAGAGACGCTCGGGGGTCGTGGTGGGAGCGGCGAGCAGGATGCCGTCGACGCCCTTGCTGTTGCAGGCCTCGTAGAGTTCGGTGCCCTCTTCCGGCGGGAGATCCGGCACGATGATGCCGTCGACGCCGACTTCGGCGGCCAGTTTCGAGAAACGTTCGAAGCCCATGACGAAGACCGGGTTCGCGTAACCCATCAGGATCAGCGGAATGTCGAGCTTCGGGCGCAGGCGGGAGACCAGCTCGAGGATCGCGTTGAGACTCACGCCGCCGGCCAGGGCGCGCTCGCTCGACTTCTGGATCGTCGGGCCCTCGGCGGTGGGATCCGAGAACGGAACCCCCAACTCGATCAGGTCGGCACCCGCCTCGGCCATCGAGAGCACGATGGCTTCGCTCGTTTCGATGTCGGGGTCGCCGATCGTGATGAAGGGGATCAGCGCCGTTTCCCCGCGCGCGGCCAGGGCTTCGAACTTGTCGGAGATCCGGCCCATCAGTGCGAATCCGTCTCTTTGCCCGCGAGGATGTCGCGCACTTCGCTCACGTCCTTGTCGCCGCGACCGGAGAGGTTGATGATCACGATCTGTTCCGGCGACATCTGCGCCGCGAGTTTGCGCGCGTGCGCGATCGCATGCGAAGACTCGAGGGCCGGAATGATCCCCTCGATGCGCGACAAGTAGATGAAGGAGTCGAGGGCCTCGTCGTCGTTGATCACGTCGTACTTCGCCCGACCGATGTCGCGCAGGTACGCGTGCTCCGGGCCGACGCCGGGATAGTCGAGCCCGGCCGAGATCGAATGCGCGGGGAAGATCTGCCCGTCGTCGTCGGTGAGCACGTAGGTCTTCTTCCCGTGGAAGATCCCGGGAACGCCCGCGGCGAGGGTCGCGCCGTGGCGACCGCTGTCGACGCCCTCCCCGCCCGGCTCGACGCCGACCAGTTCGACCCCCTCGTCGTCGACGAAGGGATGGAAGATCCCCATCGCGTTCGAGCCGCCGCCCACGCAGGCCACCACGGCATCCGGCAACCGGCCCTCCCTTTCGAGAATCTGCTTTCTCGCCTCGAGGCCGATCACGCGCTGGAAATTGCGCACCATCAGCGGATAGGGGTGTGGACCCATCACCGAGCCGATGCAGTAGTAGGTGTTGCGGATGTTGGTCACCCAATCCCGCATCGCCTCGTTGATCGCGTCCTTCAGGGTCTTCGACCCCGACTCGACCGAGTGCACCCTGGCACCGAGCAACTCCATGCGGAAGACGTTCAGTGCCTGGCGCCGCACGTCCTCGGCGCCCATGTAGACCTCGCACTCGAGGCCGAGCAATGCGCACGCGGTGGCGGTCGCGGTGCCGTGTTGGCCCGCGCCGGTTTCCGCGATCACCCGCGGCTTGCCCATGTACTTCGCGAGCAGGGCCTGCCCGAGCACGTTGTTGATCTTGTGCGCGCCGGTGTGCGCCAGGTCTTCGCGCTTCAGATAGATCTTCGCGCCGCCCACGTCTTCGGTCATGCGCGCGGCGAACGTCAGCGGCGTCGGCCGACCCGCGTAATGGGTCAGCAGATCGTCGAGTTCGGCCTTGAATTCGGCACTTTCGCTGATTCGCGGATAGGCTTCGTTGAGTTCGTCGATGGCGGTGACGAGCACTTCCGCCACGTAACGCCCACCGAATTCACCGAAGAACCCACGGTCGTCGGGCTCACTGGTCTTAGAGCTCATGTCGTGAACTCCGACCGAGCCAGGTGCCCGAATTCGGGCCGAGATCAAGGCGCGAAATCGCGGGCGTAGCCGAAGCTACGGCCGCGATTTCGCAACGCAGAGCTCGGCACGAAGGCGGGTGCATGGCGACCGAGGGGTTCGCGATATGAGCTCTAATGCTCAATTTCGGTGGCCTCGACTGTCTCTTCGTCTTCCGCCGCGGCAACCGCCGCGATGAAGGCCTCGATGCGATCGGCGTTCTTGCGCCCGTCGACTTCGACGCCGGTCGCGACGTCGACGCCCCAGGGCAGCGATCCGCCGAGGTCGAGCAGGGCCTGGCCGACGTTGTCGGGGTTGAGGCCGCCCGCGAGGATCACGTCGTAGCCGAGCTCGATGATGTTCGCGGCTTCGCTCCAATCCCACACCTTGCCCTTGCCGCCGCCCTCGCTCGGATGATCGAGTAGGAGAAGCGTGCCCGGATAGGTTTCGGCCGCCTCGACATCGGCCCCGCGAATCGCCTTGATGACGGGGAGGTCGACGCTCTCGACCTCTTCTTCGGTTTCGTCGCCGTGGAATTGGACGCGGTCGAACTCGACCCGGCGCAGCACGTGCTCGATCTCTTCCCAGGTGGCGTTCTGGAAGAGCGCCACCTTCTCGACCGGGCTGTCCGCCACGGCTTCGCAGATGGCTTCCGCGGTGTGGATGTCCACGCAGCGCGGCGAGGTCGGTACGAAGTTCACGCCAATCAGATCCGCTCCGGCTTCGACCGCCACGATGGCGTCTTCCGCGTTGCCGATGCCGCAGATCTTGATGCGAACGTTTCCGCTCACGACGATGTTCCTCCCTGTGCTGGCTCTCCGGTCTCGTGCCCCGAGCGCAGTACCTGCAGCGCCACGCCGGGATCCGGCTCCCTCATCAAAGACTCGCCCACGAGGAAGGCGCGCGCACCCGCGGCCTGTAGGCGTTCGATATCAGCGAGATTGCGGATCCCGCTCTCCGCGACGAGCAGGATCTCTCCGGCGGCGAGTGCGCCCCCGGCGCGGCGATCGAGCTCGCGCGCGAGGCGCTCCGTCGTGGCGAGATCGGTCACGAAGGTGGCGAGGTTGCGATTGTTCACCCCGAGCAGATCCGGTTCGCATTCGAGGGCTCGCGCGAGTTCCTCTTCGTCGTGCACCTCGATCAGGACGTCGAGGCTGAGTTCGCGCGCGTGGGCGCGGAAGCGCTGCATCGTTTCGGTCGAGAGCGCCGAGGCGATGAGCAGGATGGCGTCGGCCCCGGCCACCCGGGCCTCGTCGATCTGGTAGCCATCGATCGTGAAGTCCTTGCGCAGGATCGGTTGTGAGACCTGTTCGCGAATGCTTGCGAGAAAGTCGAGATGCCCGCCGAAGAAGTGCTCGTCGGTCAGGACGCTCAGGCAGGCCGCGCCGCTCGCGGCGTAGCGACGGGCGCAATCGACGGGATCGAAGTCGGCGCGGATCTCTCCCTTGCTGGGGGAGCGGCGCTTCACCTCGGCGATCACGGCGGGCGGCGCCCCCTCGGCCAGAGCCGCGCGGAAGCCGCGCGTGGGTTCGCCCTCCGCGCGCGCCTTGTCGGCCATCACTTCGGGAGAGACGCGGGCCTTGGCGACCTCCACCTCCCTGGCCTTGTGGGCGAGGATGCCGTCGAGGATCGTCACGAGGCCCCGCTCTTCGCGCGCGCCTGGCTGGCGGCGATCAGCGCTTCGAGTTTCTCACGCGCCGCGCCGGAATCGATGCTGTTGCGTGCGGCATCGATGCCGGCGGCGAGATCGCCGGCCGCATCCGCGACCCAGATCGCGGCACCGGCGTTGAGGGCGACGATGTCGCGCTGCGGCCCCTGCGCGCCTTCCAGCACCGACCGCGTGATCTCCGCATTGGCTTCGGGCGAGCCACCCGCGAGGACCGAGGGGTCGGCGACTTCGATGCCGAGCGCCTTCGGCTCGATGTCGAGGGTCTCGGGTGCGCCGCCCGCGACGAAGCACGCCCGCGTCGGCCCGGTGGTGGTGATCTCGTCGAGGCCGTCGCTGCCGTGCACCACGAGCGCCCGCTTCGCGCCGAGGCCGGCGAGTGCACGCGCGAGCGGTTCGACGAGAGCGTCGTCGTAGACACCGACGATTTGATGCACGACGCCCGCCGGGTTCAGCAACGGGCCGAGACAGTTCATCAGCGTGCGCACGCCGAGGGCCTGTCGCACGGGCCCGACGTGGCGAAACGCGGGATGCGCGGTGCGCGCAAAGAAGGTGGCGATGCCGATCTCTTGGAGGATTTCGCCGCAGGCTTCGATCGGGATCTCGATCGCGACGCCCAGCGCCTCGAGCACATCGAAGCTCCCGCTCTTGCTCGAGGCGGCGCGATTGCCGTGCTTCGCCACAGGCACGCCCGCCCCGGCCACGACGAAGGCCGCTGTGGTCGAGATGTTGAATGTGTCGAGCCCGCTGCCGCCGGTCCCACAGACGTCGATCGTATTCGGAGCCGTGGCCGGCGCCGTCGTCGCGCGTGCCCGCAACGCCTGGGCGGTCGCCACGATCTCGTCGACGCTCTCGCCCTTGGCGCGCAGGGCGACCAGCAGCGCCGCGATCTGCACCGGCTCGGCCTCGCCGTCCATGATCTCGCCGAAGGCCGCTTCGAGCAGATCCGGTGCGACGTCGCGGCCGGTGAGGGCCGCCTCGATCGCCTCGCGGACATGTGCGCGCCCACTCATGCCGCGCCCTTCCTGCAGCGCGCGAGGAAGTTTTCGAGAAGCGGCTTGCCAACGTGAGTGAGAATCGATTCGGGATGGAACTGCACGCCTTCGACCGGCAGCTCGCGGTGGCGCAGGCCCATGATCTCACCATCGCTCGTACGCGCGGTCACCTCGAGGCAGTCGGGCACGCTCGCGGGTTCGACCACCAGCGAGTGGTAACGCGTGGCCTCGAAGGGCTGCGGCAGCCCCGCGAACACGCCCTGGTCGTCGTGATCGATCTCGCTCGTCTTGCCGTGCATGATGTTGCCGGCGCGCACGATGCGTCCGCCGAACACCTCTCCGATCGACTGATGACCGAGGCAGACGCCGAAGACCGGAATCCCCGCTTCACCGAAGGCCTTCACCGCTTCGAGGGAGACCCCGGCATCACGCGGTTCGCCCGGGCCGGGTGAGATCACCAGACCGTCGGGTTTCAGCGCGAGCAGGTCTTCGACGCTCTTCGCGTCGTTGCGAACGACTTCGAGTTCGGCGCCGAGCTCGCCCAGGTATTGCACCAGGTTGTAGGTGAAGGAGTCGTAGTTATCGATGATCAGGATGCGCATGGTCTCTGGCATTGCGGCGAACTAGTCGCAGCCCTCCCGCGCGAGGTCGATCGCGGCGATCAGGGCCTGGGCCTTGTTGCCGCATTCCTTGTGCTCGAGGGCCGGCACGGAATCGGCGACGACCCCCGCCCCCGCCTGCAGGCGGATGCGGCCGTCCTTGATCACGAGGGTGCGAATCGCGATCGCCATGTCCATGTTGCCCGAGTAATCGACGTAGCCCACGCAGCCGCCATACGGCCCGCGTTGCACGTTTTCGAGTTCGTCGATGATCTCCATCGCGCGCACCTTGGGGGCGCCCGAAAGCGTGCCGGCGGGAAAGGTCGCGCGTAAAAGGTCGAGCCAGTCGAGTCCCTGCTTGAGCTTCGCCTTCACGTTGCTCACGATGTGCATCACGTGGCTGTAGCGCTCGATCGTCGCGTACTCGTCGACTTCGACCGTGCCGATCTCCGCCACGCGCCCGGCGTCGTTGCGCCCGAGATCCACCAGCATGACGTGCTCGGCGATTTCCTTCGGGTCCGCGAGGAGCTCTTTCTCCATCGCGAGGTCGTGAGCGGCGTCGCGTCCGCGCTGGCGTGTCCCCGCGATCGGGCGCACATCGATCCGCTCGTCCTCGAGCCTTACGAGAATCTCCGGCGAACTCCCCACGAGAACCGCGCCGTCGACCCTCACGAAGTAGAGATAGGGGCTCGGATTGATGTGTCGCAGCTGGCGGTAGATCTCGAAGGCGTCGACCTGCAGGGGCATGTCGAAGGTCTGCGAGAGCACGACCTGGAAGATGTCGCCGGCGCGGATGTACTCCTTCGCGCGCTCGACGATCTCGTGGTACTCGGCTTCGGTCATGTTGCGCGAGACGTCCATCGGGACGTTCACGGCTTCGACCGGAGCCTGCTCGAGGGGCGCACGCAGCCGCGCCACCGTGGCTTCGATCGCCTTGCTGGCTTCGGCGTAGCGCTTCTTCGGATCGTCGCCGTCCTTCACGAGGACGTGACGCACGACCAGCGCCGAGTGCTTGACGTTGTCGTAGACGACCACCGTATCCGGGAACACGAAGGAGACGTCGGGCGTGTCCATGTCGGCGGGATTCGTGCGCGGGATGTCTTCGACGAAGCGCACCCATTCGTATCCGACCATGCCGACCGCCCCGCCGATGAAGCGCGGCAGTTCGAGGTCGTCGGGCTTCACGGGGTGAAGCTCAGCGAGCTTCGCGCGCAGCACTTCGAGGGGATCGCCATCCGTCTCGTGACGTTCGGTGCGACCGCCTTCGTTCCACTCGACCACGCCATCCTTCGCGCGGAACGACGCACGCGCTCCACTCCCGATGAAGCTGAAGCGCGCCCACTTCTCCCCACCCTCGACGGATTCGAGCAGGAAGCTCGTCCGCCCGTCGTCGAGGCGGCGGAAGAGCGACAGCGGCGTGTCGTGGTCCGCGAGAATCTCGCGCACGACGGGTATGAGATTGCCGCGCGCGGCCAGCGACTCGAATTCTTCCTGGGACGGGCGGATCACGCCGGCCTCGCTGGGGTCGCCTTTCCATTGACCAGCCGGGATCTTCGGGCGGCCCCCCGGCAGGGGAAATGCGAAAAAGGGATCGAAGACGAGGAGTTAAGCACAATCCGCCGAGCGAGAAAACACAGTCTCGATCCCAACACGGGGCGGGACCACCGCGACGTTGGCGCGGCGCCTCAGGGCAGCTGCTCACTCGACGCGAAGGCGTTCGAGCGCAGCCCATCGTCGCCGCTGCCGAGCAGGCTGTACCGCAGCAGGTAGCGGATCTCGCCGCTCTTCTGCTCCACGACGTCGACCCCGATCCCCCAGCAATCGCAGCGCGAGACGTATTCGAAGGTGCCCTGCTGGCGCAGCAACACGTCGTCTTCGAGATCGTAGTTGGCCCTGTAACGCAGGCGCATGTAGCGGCCGACGCGAAGCGTGCCGATCGGCTCGACCTGACTGAGCGCGTCCGTGTCTTCGTCCCACGGGTCCCTGCTCAGCTGTCGCGGGAAGCGGAACCGGCCCGCTTCGCGGGGCTCGCGATAGCGATAGGCGGCGCGCAGGGTGATCCACGACCAGGGGGTCACGGTCAGGGCGAAGAGCCCTTCTTCCACGTCCCCATCCTCGGGATCCAAGTTGAGGTTGAACTCGCTCGACGTCCGCCAGAACTGCTCGCTATGCCCCGACACCACGACCCGGCTGCCGTCCTGCTCGCGCCGGTTCTCGCTGTAGCGCGTACCGTCGCCCACCCATTGATGATCGATCGCGATGTTGAACTCCGCCGCCAGTCGGTTCTTCAGGTACAGCCGGTTTCCGACTCCGAAGCTCACCGTCTGGCGATCGTTCACGCGGTCCGAGGGATCGAGCATCAGGTTGTCGCGCTCGAACAGCCGGAGTCGTCGTTGGCGCGTCGCAGCGGCGGGAACGAAGAGCGGATCGCTTGCGTTCGAAGCCGAACCCACCATGCCCCAGCCGACCACCGGTTCGATGATGTGCTGCATCCCGGTCCCGAAGAAGTCGCCCACCAGCCGGGTTCGCAGATCGAGGCGCGCGGTGAGATGCGACTGCGCGGCATGGTTCTGCGCGCGCGTGTGGTAGAGCGTCTGCCGATAGCCGACTTCGGGCACCACTTCGAGGCGATCGAACCAGCGCATCGGATAGGAGATACGCGGGTGCAGCACGAAGCGGTGCCCGCGGTCGGCGAGCGGCTCGCCTTCGCTGAACGTGCCGTCCTCTTCTCCCGCCACGTGCCGGCTCTCGTCGGCGGGGAGTGCATCGACGCCGATGTCGAGGAAGAGATCGTTTCCCACCACGAGGTCCGCCTCTTCGCCGTAGCGATCCTGGGGCAGGCGATCGTTGTAGAAGTGGGTGTAGTCGAACTCGAAGCGCGTCACGAAGCCGCCGAGCCAGGATTCGCGCCCCGAGAGCCACTCGGCGCGAACGCTGGGCGCAACGTGGTGCACGATCGAGTCGCGGTCCTGGCTGTCCACGGTCTGGAGATCGTTTACGAAAATCGACGTTCCCACGAGACCCAGGCGTCCGTCCCGCCCGACGTCCCCCGAGACGAAGACCTTGGATTCGAGAAAGGCGTCGTCGCGAAACTCCGAGAGTTCGATGTAATCCTCCGCATAGGCGTTGTCGGAGATCAGGTGGATGTCGGCCTTGGCGCGCACCTCGCCCGGCAGGTGCTGGTCGTGCTCCGCCAGTACCGTCCAGCGCGTGACGTCGTGTTCGTCGCCGGGCAGATCGCGATTCGACGAGTCGGCCCGCTTCTGATCGCGCCCATACGCCGCGAACACTTCTCCTTCGCTCCGCCGCCCGAGCAGATACTCGACTTCGAGGTTCTGCTTGAAGCCACGCTCGGTCATGTAGGTGGGGGTCGCGATCACGCCGACGTTCTTGCGCGCCGCCCAGAAGAGCGGGAGCCCCACGTCGAAACCCGCGTCGCCGCGAAACCCGAACTTGGGAAACAACACCCCGCTCTCGCGTTCGGTCTTCACCGGGAAGATCACCCAGGGAAGCCAGAGGACCGGAACGCCGAGGATGTCGAGGGTGGTGTTCTGTGCCGTCGCGTAGCCGCCGATCTCGACGTCGGCGCGCCCGGTGTCGATCACCCAGGGCTCGGTCTCGTCATCGGGACAACGACAGGTCGTGAAGCGGCCGTTGGTCACCGTGTACCGGTCTTCCCCGGTGCGCAAGAGCTCGTCGGCTTCCACCAGGAAGCCATCGCCCCCCGTATCGAGGGAGCCCTGATAGACGAAGCCGCGAAGCGTCTCGACGTCGAACTGCAGGAAGGCGCTCTCGAGTTCGTCGCGACCGTCGCGGTAGCGAACGTTGCCACTCGCCACCCCGCGCTGGCTCCCGCGCGCGACCCCGACCCAATCGGCTTCGATGCTGCGTTCGCCGTTGCTGAGCCGCACGTTCCCGGAGGCCACGAAGAGCTCGCCGTCGGCGTGGTACTCGAGGTGGTCCGCCGTGATCTGGACCGGCTCGGAGCGATCGAGGGATTCGGCGCCGGCCGTGTTCGCGAAGGCCACGAGCCACACCGCGAACGACAGGGTGACGAGGCGCCCGACTCCCCCGTGCACGCGTTCGATGCTGGCGAGGCGAATCCGCCCTCGTCGCACGATCTTCCCCCGAGTCGCGCGACGCGAGGGACCGCCCGTGCGGCCTGCGTGCGCGCACGCACGCTATCAAACGCGCGTAGCGCGCGGCAAACGGCCCGCTTCGCTCAGGGTGCGGGATGCGCGTCCGCGTCGAGGCACGAAGCGAGGGAGTCGACGTCCTTGGCGACCAGGCAGTCGTCGACCAGCTTCACCAGCTTCTGATCCAGCAGCTGGTGAAGCGCGTGGTGCGCTTCGAGCATGCTCAAGCCCGCTTCGCGCGCGAGATCCTTCAACTGCCCCGGGAAGCGGACGCCCTCTTCTCCGGGCGGTTCGGCCTTCTTGAGCAGGGCGCGCACGATCGGGCGCAAGAGATCGTCGACCCCCAGCGCCGCGAGTCGTCGCTCGGAGTCGATCAACCGCGCGGTCAGTCGACTGATGATGCGGATCGCGATCTCGGGACGCTCGATGCACATCGCTTCGAGGGTCTCGGCGTCGAGTTCGATCAGACGCGTCGCGGTGCGCGCGGCGGCGCGCGCCGTGCGGCGTTCGCCGAGCACCACGCACATCTCACCGAAGAAGTCGCCGGCCGCGAGGTTCGCCACCACGTGCCGCCCACCGAGGGTGCGACGCGAGAGTTCGACCTCACCCGACTGGATGATGAAGAGCACGTCGCCGGCATCGCCCTCTTCGAAGATGGTGTCCCCCTCTTCGAAGTTGCGCTCGAAGGTGCTCCGAACACTCACTTCGGTGTTGTCGTGGCTCACGGATCGCGACTCCCGGGATTCGGTCTCCGGAAAATCGACCGTCTGCGGGGGCGCCTTTAACCGGTTTCGGCGTCGGCCGGCCCGCGCGAGGCGGTTTCGACCCGGATGCGCCGCAGGATCGCCTCGAGTTCATCGCGCTGGATCAATCCAGCATGACGAGAATCGATCGTGCCATCCGGGCGTACGATCACCACCGTCGGGAAGCCCTCGAGGTCGTACTTGCGCGCGGTGGCGTCGCCATCCAGCAGGATCGGGTAGCGGACGTCCTTCTCGACCACCCACTCCATCACGACCGGGGCGGGTTCGGTGTCGACCGAGACGCCGAAGAGCGCAACGTCGGCGTCGGAGCGATGGGCGTCGAAGAAGGCGTTGAGTTCGGGCACCTGGAACTCGCACGGCACACACCAGGTGGCCCAGAAGTCGAGGATCACGGTCTTTCCCGCGTGGTCGGCCAGGGCGACGGACTGGCCGCTCCTGCCGAGTCGCTCGAGAGAGAAGCCCGGCGCGGGTTCGCGCGGGGCCTCGGGTTCGTCGCTCCCGAAGTCACAAGCGACGAGGACGAGCGAAACGAGCGCCAACGCGCTCCCCACCAGAAGGGATCGCGCCCCCTCTCTTCCCCGCTCTCGCTCGAACATCGCGTCTCCGTTTCGCATCCTGTTTCGAACGGTAGACGCAAAGAGGGCGACCTTTCCAACCCACGCGTGCGAGGCTGGAAGAGGTCGCCCTCGAATCTCCTACCAGCGTTCGGCCGGAGCCGCCGCAACGTCCTCCTGCACGGGATCGATGTCCCACAGGTCGTCGTCGCGATAGTCGGGTCTGCGCCCGAAGAACTCGATCTCCTGCCGCCCCATCAGCTGCGAACGCGTCACGACATAGTCGCCGCGCAGGCTCGGGGTCAGCACGACGGAAGCCACTTCCGAATCGCCGCCCGAGAAGGCCCAGGCGAGACCGCCGACGATCAGGCCGCCGAGCGCGTACGTGAGTTTGATCGGCGCGTAGACCAGGCTCGCGATGGCGGTGCCGACACCGACCCCCGCTTCTTGCGCCATGTCCTTCGCATCGCTTTCGGCCATCGCCAGGCCGGGAGCCGCCGCAATGGCGCCCGCCAGCAGTAGGGAAACGAGGCCGCGTCGTAGTCCCGGGGTGGTTTTGGTTTGCAAGTGGTTCTCCTCTCAATCGGTTGTCGTTCGCGATTCGAATGAAACGATTTCGCGCGGAACGACACGCCGGCCAACCGCGAGACCTGGGCCCCACGGCGGCTTCGGTGCCCCCCGCACCGAATCGACCCAAACTGCGTTTGTGAGATTTCCCACGCCGAGATCCCGTTCGATCGTTTGACGATCGAAAAGCTCGCGTGCGCGAAATCAGACTCTCACAGTCTGAACCGACCCCCCATAGGGGAATTCTTCCCCGTTGCTCCGACGAGGGCAAGGCTCGGAAGGTTCACCGGCTCAGAAACTTTTCTCGCTGTCGAGCAGGATCGTGACCGGGCCGTCGTTGGTGAGTTCGACCTGCATGTGGGCCTGAAACCTCCCGGTCACGACCGACACCCCATGACCGCGGGCCGCCTCGGCCACAGCGTCGACCAGGGGTTCGGCGATTTCGGGTGCTGCGGCCTCACCGAAGAAGGGTCGTCGCCCCTTCCGGGCGTCCCCGTAGAGGGTGAACTGGGAAACCAGGGCGAGTTCACCGCCGACGTCGAGCAGCGATCGGTTCATCCGCCCCTCGTCGTCGGGAAAGACGCGCAGATGCACGATTCTCTTCGCGATCTCTTCGGCCTGCGTCGGACCGTCCCCGTGTCCGACGCCCAGCAGCACGAGCAGGCCGCGATCGATCGAGGCCAGGGTTTCGTCGCCGGTGCGCACCTGCGCGCGCGAGACCCGCTGCACCACGGCCCGCACGTTCAGACTTCGAGCTGCGAGGCGAAGCGGCCGCGGTAGACCGCGGAGCCCTCGGCGCGCATCACCACGAGCTGGCAGATCCGCACGCCCTTGTGGATGCGCAGCGGTTGGCTCGACACGTTCGAGAGTTCGAGCACCTGGCGGTTGTCGACTCCGGGCTGAACGAGGGCCGATGTCACGTGGATCATCAACCCGAGGCGCGCGTAGCGGCTGCGGCCTTCGAGAAAGGCGCACAGCGTCGGTGCGAGGCGGACGCGTTCGCGCGTGATGCCGTGAATCGTCTCGCCCGGGTGCAACACATAGGGCGTTGCGAGGGAGACGACTTCGGTGTGATCGCGATAGTCGGTGCCCTCGACGATGTCGATCGCACCGGGATGGGGCTGGATGGTGCGGATCTCGTCACCGAGGGTGAGATCGATCGACGCCGGCCCCACCTGACTCTCGTCGAGGGGATCGATTTCGATCGAGCCAGCCTCCAGCTCTTTCAACAGGACTTCTCGCGTCAGCACCGACATGGGGCGCGCGATGATAACCTAGGCGCATGCAGCATCCCTTCTTCGAACTCCGGGTCCCGGTGATCATCGGCCATCGTGGTGCGGCCGGGACGGCCCCCGAGAACACCCTGCCCTCCTTCGAGCGCGCCCTCGAACTCGGCGCCGAGGTGCTCGAGAGCGACATCCACGTGACGCGCGACGGTGTTCCGGTTCTCGTCCACGATCCGGACGTCGCGCGCACCACCGAGGGCGCGGGTGATGTCGCCTCGCTCAGCTTCGACGAACTGCAGGCCCTCGACGCCGCCTATCGTTTTTCGCCGCAGGGCAGCGACGATTTCCCGCAGCGGGGAAAGGCGGTGCGAATCCCCTCCCTCGAGGAGGCCTTCGCGGCCTTTCCCGGCGTGCGCTTCAACCTCGAAATCAAGGCGGCCGGTCGGGGGCTGGCGGATCGCGTGATCGATCTCGTCGAAAAGTACGACCGCAGCGATCTCACGCTGCTCACCGCGGGTGAGAACGACATCATGCAGACCCTGCGTGAGGCACGGGCCGAGCGCGCGGGGAGTTTCGCGATCGGCGCATGTCTCGCCGACATCTTGGCCTGTATCCAGGCCGCCACCGGGGACGGTCCGGTGCCTCGAGACGTGATGGCGCTGCAGATCCCCGACGAGTTCGGCGGACAGCCGTTGGTGACCCCCGAGTTGATCGGCTTTGCGAAACGAACTGGCATCGCGGTGCACGTCTGGACGATCAACGAAAGCGGGACGATGGAGCAGCTGCTCGATGCGGGGGTGGATGGCCTCGTGACCGATCATCCCGAACGCATGCGCGCGCTGCTCGGGCGGGCGGCGCGCTGAGTTCGAACCGTCCGCTCGCCCCCGCCTCGCTCTGGCTCCGCAATCACGAAGCGGCGGTGCACGAAGCCGGCGAACGCGGCGCGGTCGTCGACCTCGCCTGCGGTCGCGGGCGCCACGCGCTTCACCTCGCGCGCGCCGGCACCCCGGTGATCGGGCTCGACCGCAACGCCGACCACCTGCGAGAACTGCGCGTCTTCGCCGATCGCGAGGAGTTGCCCGTCGATGCGGTGCGTTGCGATCTCGAAACCAGGCACCGCATCCCGGTGCTCCCCGGGAGCTGCGGGGCCATCCTGGTCTTCCGCTTCCTCTACCGCCCCCTCGCGCAGGCCATCGAGGCTGCGCTGCAACCCGGGGGCGTACTGCTCTACGAGACGTTCGCGATGGCGCATCGCGAAACGGGACGCGGGCCGAGGCGCGAAGCCTTCTATCTCGAAGCCGACGAACTCCCGGCGATGTTTCCGGGCCTCGACGTCGTGGCCTTCGAAGAAGGACCGGACGGCGACGACCCGTCGGACATCACCCAACGTCTGTTCGCCCGCAAGCCACTCGGCTAGCCGCCCCGATCAGGTCGCGAGTCGATCGAGCGCCCAGTGCGCGTGTTCGGACAACATCTCATCACCCGTGGTGAGAAATCGCTCGACGGGTTGGCGCAAGGACGCATCGCCGCTGTTGCCCGCGGCCACCAGCGCGTTGCGCATCAGGCCGCGGTACTTGCTGCGGCGCATCGCACTGCCGCGCGTCGATTCGCGCCAGGCCTCTTCGTCGAGTTCGAGAAGCCAGTGAAGCGTAGGCGCGCGCCAGGCTTCGCGGGCTTCGAAGTGCACGCGCAGGCCGAGGGGATCGTCGGGAACCACGCGCCCACGGCGGTGGTTCCAGGGGCAGACCTCCTGACAGATGTCGCAGCCGTAGACGTGTCCGCCGTGGCCTTCCCGAAGGTCTGCGGGAATCGGCCCGGGATCCTCGATCGTCGTGTAGGCGATGCAGCGCGTGGCATCGAGCCAATGCGGCTCGACCAGCGCCCCGGTCGGACACGCGTCGAGGCAGGCCGTGCAGGTGCCGCACTGATCCCCGATCGGTTCGTCGAAGGCGCATGCAAGATCCGTCGCGATCACCCCGAGAAAGAGATACGAACCGTACTCGGGATGGATCAGGCAGGTGTTCTTCCCCGCCCAGCCGAGCCCCGCATACGCCGCGGCGACGCGTTCGACGACAGGACCCGTATCCACCCAGGCCTTCCACGAGAAGGGTTCTTTCTCACGCGCCTCGATGGCCGCGCCCAGAGCACGCAAGCGATCGAGCAGCACGTCGTGATAGTCGTCGCCGCGCGCGTAGCGAGACACGTTCGCGGGAGGCGCCCCCTCCTCCCCGTCGCGCTCGTGGTACAGCAAACCGATCACGATCAGGCTGCGCGCTCCGTCGAAGAGCAGCGCCGGGTCCTCGCGTTTCGCGCGCGAGCGCTCGAGGTAGTCCATCACCCCGCCGTAGCCGCGGTCGAGCCAATCGCCGAACCGCCGGCTCTCGGGCGTCGCCCGCGCTTCGCAGATCCCCACACAGTCCGCACCGAGAACGCGCGCCAGCGCCTTGATGTCGCGACTGCGCGAGGCTTCCTCGCTCACGCGGACCGCCCCGACGCAGGACGCGGAACGAATCGATCCATTGCGCGACCGATGGCGAGAAGCGCGAGGCAACCGACGACGTAGGTCGCCATGCCCGCCACGTTGTGGAGGGTCTCTCCCGTCGCGAGTTCGACGCTGTGGTGGTGCGCGACCCAGACCGTGATCACCACGCGCAGGAGATTCCCCGCCATCGCGAGGGGGATCACCGACGCAACCAACACCGCCCGTCGCGCGAACCCCTGCTGGGTGAACCAGGCGAGGAACACCGCGAGGGGAAGCAGGGTGAGAATCGACGTGATGCCACTGCACGCTTCGGCGACGAAGAGCGAAGTGCCATCCGGCAGCCACATCACGTTGCCTTCGCGTTCGACGGGGATGCCGATGCCGTTCACCAGGGGGATCGCCGTCGCGCTCACGAAGAGCTGCAGCCGCGCGATCAGCGGTGTGATCCACGCATCGGGGACCGGCACCATGAAGATCAGGTACGAGATCGAGAAGACGAGAGAACGCAACCACGCAAGCCCGCGAGCGAACCAAACCCCACCCGCCACGCACAGCAGTACCGACGCCCCCTGCAGCGAAACGATCGCCGCGAGCCCGCCCATCAGGTTGAGGGCGAGCCCCACCCCGAGCAGCAGCCCCCCCGCGGCACTTCGCTCGCGCGGGAGCTTCGGCAGGATGTTGCGTTGCGCCGTCGCAGCCCACAGCGCGGCGAGGGGTACGAGAAAACCGTGGGAGTAGTAGTCGTAGCGTCGCCAGCTCTCCGACAGCTCGATCCACGTCGGCACCAGGGCCAGCACGATCGCGAGGATGAGCACGCCTTCCAGCGGAGTCGGCCAGAGCGGAGAAGGCACGTCGGCGCGCTGCGACACGTCACTCAACGTTCAGTATCTCCACAAACTTCAAGCCCGGACGCAGGCCAACCGAAACGCCGGCTGGGAGGCACCGGCATGAGCCCGTCGTTTCGCGGCAATCGTACAGAAGACCCCCTCGAGGCGCGCGCGAACCCGCGCGTCGGCACCGACCTCGCCGTCGAGATCTACGCCCGCGGTTTCTCGGGTGCGCTTCCCGGTCGCACGCGCGACCTGTCTGTTGGCGGTGCCTGCGTCGCCACCGCCTCTCCCTTCGACGTGAAATCGGTCGAACACATCGTCGTCACGACTGAAAGAGGCGAGTGCCTGCGAATTCGCGCCGAAGGTTGTTGGCAACGAGAAGAACCCTCCCACGAGCTGATGCTCTCGGGTCTCTCCTTCTGCGAACCCGACGGCCTGCAGCTCGATCTGATCTGGGACATCGTGCTCGACAGCGGCAAGTACCTGGCGCGCTTCCTGTGCGAGAAGACCGAACTCCACGAGCTCGGCCTCGAAGACGCCATGAGTCTCTCGCAGATGACCCGCTACAAGGACGTCCCCTGCGGCCACACCCTCTACCGCCAGGGCGAGGACTCCGACGGCTGCGACAGCATCTTTCTCGTGATCGAAGGCGCGGTGAGCCTCACCGTGCGCGCCCGCGGCAGTCGCGACGTCGACATCGCGCGCCTCGAGTCGGGTGAGTTCTTCGGCGGGCTCCCGATCCTCGCGGGAATCCCCCACGCCGACAGCGCGGTGGCGGCCACCGACGTGCGCCTGCTCGAGATCGACAGCCACGCATTCCAATATATTCGCACTGCGAAACCCTGGCTGGGCTACCGCCTCGGCTCTGCGATGCTGCGGCTTTCGGCCCAGCGCATGGGCGCCATCGTCGAACGAGTGCGAGATCTGCTCTGATCGCGGGAGATTCCGCGTTCCAGTCGACTTCGGATCGAACCGAAACGCTCTCCATCGTGTCGAGTCGGGTATGCTGCGGCGCGCGCCACAGCGCCCGACCGTGACGCGCCTCCATCGAGAGCCATGACTCCGGAAATCGAACCCGAAGACTCCACCGAACGCAGCGTATTCTCGCGTGCCTGGCATGCCACGTGGTCGGCCGTACGTCGCTACTTCGTGGCGGGGCTCGTAGCCTTCGCCCCCATCGGCATCACCTTCTGGGCGATCGCCTGGATCGTGGAGCGTCTCGACAACCTGCTGCTCCCGCAGGTGGTCGAATGGCTCTTCCCCGGCATGGAGCAACCCATCGAGCTGCCGCCGTTGGTCGGTGCGCTCTTCACCTTCGTGGTGATCCTGCTCGCGGGCGTGATCGTGCGCCACTTCTTCGGCGCCGAACTCGTGCGGGTCTGGGAACGGCTGCTGCTTCGCGTTCCCGTCGCGCGCAGCATCTACGCCGGCGTGAAGCAGCTCTTCGAAGCGATTCTCGCCGGGAGTGGCCGGACCTCCTCGTTCAATACCGTCGTTCTCGTGCAGTACCCGCGCCGCGGAATCTGGGCCCTGGCCTTCACCACGGGCAGTACCGGGGGCGCATTGCAGGACGCCTTTCCCGACCAGGCGATGGTGAACTGCTTCGTGCCCACCACGCCCAACCCGACCTCGGGCTTCTATCTCATCGTGCCCGAGGAGGACATCCGCGAAGTCGACATGAGCGTCGAAGACGCCTTCAAGGTGATCATGTCGGCGGGCCTGGTCACGCCGGGACAGAACGGCGACAACGGGGGTGCCGTGACCGTCGACCCGACCGCCTTCACCCCGAGCCAGGTCGGCTAGCCGCTCAGTTCGCGGCGGCCGTCCCGCGCGAGATGCGATCGACGATGCTCTGAATTTCGGGGCGGTTGATCAGCGCCAGGGTGTCGCCGTTCTCGAGCAGGCTGATGATCTCGGGGTTGCGCGCGAGCTGTTGGATTTCCGGGTCTTCTCGCAACCCCTTGAGGCGCGGGCCCACTTCGTCGAAGACAGCGCGGGCTTCGTCGCGGAAGGCTTCGACGTCGACGCGCGCGTCGGAACTCACGATGCCGAGATCGGCCAGGCGCTCGCGCATCGCATCGTCGTGGGACACCTGATAGAAGGAAAGACGATTGAGGGCGCGCTCGGATGCGCCGTTCTCGATCAGCGTCCAGAAGAGCTTGTCCTGCTGGAGCTCACCGATCTTGGGATCGGCGAGGAGATCCTTGAGACCCGAGAGCGCCGGCCCGGGATTGGCCGCGAGTTGTGCCATCAGGCGCGCGCCGGGCTTCGCGGTTTCGCCACCCTCTTCGAGGGCCATGCCGACGACCCCCGCCACGGCGCTGCGCGTGACATTGGCGACGGCGGAGCGTTCGGTTTCGGGAAGCGACTCGAGACCCGAGATGGCTTCGAGGTCTCGCGCTGCGTCGAGCCAGATCGCGAGCCACGAAAGCAGCAACACGACCAGGCCGCCGCGCAGCGCACCGAAGAGCCCACCGAATGCGCGGTCGAGGCCCGAACGCGGATCGTCACCCAATCGCGTTGCGTCCCAACTGCGAAGCAACGAACCCAGCAACCCGGCGACCACGAAGGCCCCCATGAAACCCAGGGTGCCCGCCGCCGCGGCCCCGTAGAACTCGGCGACGCCCAGGCGTTGGGCCACGGGCTCGGCGAGGTGGCCCGCGGCCAGGATGCCGCCGCCATAGGCGAGCAGGAGTGCCACCACGTTGGTGCCCGACACGAGCGCACCGCGCCACGCGCCGAGCCCCACGAAGGCGGCGAAAAAAACCAGGGCGATCCCGTCCAGAAGCATGCCTTGCCTATCGTCCTTTCCCGCAAGTGACTGAATCGTGTGTCGCGGGGATGCACCGGAGTTGCGTTTCAGGGCCCCTCAGACGTAGTCGATCCCCACGATGGTGTAGAGCGTCGCACCCCGCGGCCGCTTCACCTCGACCTCGTCGTCGAGTTCGCGGCCGAGCAGCCGCCGCCCCACGGGCGAGTCCATACTGATGGCCCCACTCGACGGATCCGATTCGTCGGGACCGACGATGCGGTAGCGCACCGTCTCCCCCGCCTCGTCCTCGAGGGTCACCCAGGCGCCGAAGAAGACCCTGTCGTCGCGCTCGGGTTTCTCGCGAACGACCGTGAGGGCGTCCAGGCGCTTCTTCAAGAAACGCAGGCGACCGTCGATTTCTCGCAGCCGTTTCTTGCCGTAGATGTAGTCGGCATTCTCCGAGCGGTCGCCGAGGGCCGCCGCCACCGAGACGGCTTCGGTGACCTGGGGACGTTCGACCGTCCACAGCTCGTCGTACTCGCGCTGGAGTCGGTCGAAGCCCTCCGGCGTGATGTAATCGCTCTTTCGCTCGTTCGATCCCGGGCGCTCGGGTGGGTTCCTGCCGAAACGTCGTGCCGCCATGAGGCCAACCTTGCAAGCAGTATTCATTCCGGTCAAGAACGAAAGCCCACGGCGGGGGGTTCAGGCGCGAGATCCGCGTGATATGGTGCCCCGCATGTCGACGCCGGAAAACCAGCCGCCCGAAGAGTCCGAACACGGTGAGAACGCCGAAGAAGCCGCGCCCACCCCGTTCGATCATCCACTCTTCCTCCCCATACTGCTTACGGGGCTCACCCTGTGGTTCGGCTACGACGGCTGGCTCAACGACGACCCCGAGATGCTCGAACACGTGACCTTCAACCGTGTCGGCTTCGGCCTGCTCCTGTGCGGCGCCATCTACTACGGCATCCAGGGCTATCGAGAATGTCAGGAGATGCGCGACGAAGGCGATTGATCGCCTGAGTTCCCACGCGCCGCCGTTCAGCGGTGCGCATGTTCTTCCGATGAGCGCGACGGCTTCCACGTGATGTGTCGAAGCGCGAGTTGTCGGGAACGCGAAGATGCGCAGCATCGCCATTGCGTGCGAAAAAGGCGGCGTTGGCAAGACGACGATCGCGGTGGGCCTGGCGTGCGGGCTCGCGGATCGAGGCTCGCGCGTGCTGCTCGTCGATACCGATCATCAGGCCGCGGCGACCCGCTGGCTCGGTCGCGAACACCTCCCCGGTCTCACCCGCGCGTTCTCGGGTCAACTGCCCCTCGAACGCCTGATCCAGCCGAGTTGTGCGCGCGGTGTCTCGCTCGTCCCCGCGTCGACGAGCCTGGTGACCCTCGAGCGCACCCTCGACGGCGATCCACACGCCCTCTTCCACCTGCGCGATGCGGTGGATGAATTGGACCGCGATGCCTTCGACTACCTGATCTTCGACACGCCGCCGAGCCTCGGCATCGTGGTCAACAGCGTGCTGTGTGCCGTGCAGGAGGTGATCGTTCCCGTCGAGGCGCGCCCCATGGGTCTCGCCGGTTTGCGGCGAATTCTCGCCACCGCGGGTCGCATCCAACGCCGCTACCACCCGGGACTCAGCGAGCCGCGCATCGTGATCTCGCGCGCCAACCACACGGCCGTCTCGAAGACGGTCGAAGCCCAGGTGAGAAAGCAGTACGGCGCGCGCGTGTTCCCGACCGCCATCGCGGAGCGCATCGCGGTCGCGCGGGCCTCGGGCATGAATCGCCCCGCCAGTGTTCACGACGCGGGCGGCCCGGTGGCGCGCAACTTTCAGCAATTCGCCGCCGAGGTCGACCGCATCGAGGTGCTGCCGCCGATCGGGCGCGGCGCGAAGCGCCCCCGACCGACCGTGCGCGGGGCGACCGCCCCAACCCCCCAGCCCTAGCGCGAAGCGAAGGAGAAGTTCCCGCGGCGCTCGGCCGATGAGCCCGAAGTGGGGTTCGCAACCGAACGAGCCCCGCGCATGGGGTTGCACGAACCATGATCGCGCTCGACGCAGGTACGATACTCGAGGCGCAGTACCGCTACCGCCTGGTGCGCCGACTCGGCCATGGCAGCTTCGGCTCCGTGTACCAGGCCCAATGCCTCGACAACGACGGGCCGGGCGAAGACGAACGCCCGCCACGCGACGTGGCGATCAAGGTGCTCGGCTCGACCGAGCAGCCCGAAGCGCTCACGACGATGAAGCGCGAGCTCGCCGCGATGCGGCGCATCCGTCACTCGCGAATCCCCACCCTCTACGACTACAGCCTCGAGGGCGAGGTCGCCTTCGTCGTGATGGCCTACTACCCGGCCGGCAGCCTCGCCGACGCCTGGCCCCTGATCGGGCGTCTCGACGTCGACCAGACCTGGCGCCTGATTTCTGATCTGCTCTCGGCCCTTGCCGCCGCCCACCGCGCGAGCGTGCTGCACCTCGATGTCAAACCCAGCAACGTGCTGCTCGATGGCCACGGCGGCTTCGTGCTGACCGACTTCGGTGTCGCCCATTCATCCCTGATGTCGAAGGGGCTGCTGCTCCAGGGGCAGATCCCGATCGGGCTCGGCACCCACGGCTATCGCGCCCCCGAACAGGCCGACCCGCGCACCCGCGCCTTCGACCTGCGGACCGATCTGTGGGGCGTGGGTGCGACCGCCTGGGCGGCCTTCACCGGCATCGACCTGAACCAGCGCAAGGACGTGCTGAGGCGCGCCGAGGACGGTTGCATCTACGGCCTGCAGGTTCTCTCGGACGTCCATCTCGCCTGCCCTCCACCCCTCGAAGAAGTGGTGATGGGCCTTCTCTTCCTCGATCCCGCGCGACGGCCCGGGGGCGCAGCCGAGGTGCTCACCCGCGTGCGCGCCGTCGCCGCCGGCTATGGCATGGGATCGGCACCCGCCGTTGCGGCCACCCGCGGCGAAGTCTCGGCGGATGAGATCCAGGCGATGATCGACACCCTGGTCGATCCGCTGTGGGCGTCGATCTGTCGGGCACCCGGCTTCGATCGCTACTTCGCCCGCTACGACGAAGGCGAGATCATCGCCGGCCCGGGCGACCAATCGCACCACACCCATCTGCTGCTCTCGGGCCGCATCCTGATCGAGCGGCGGGGCGAGGTGCTCGACGTCGAAAAGGAAGAAGGCGCGTTTCTCGGCGCCATCTGCACCCTGACCGGCGCGGAACGCAAGGTGACCCTACGCGCGGACGGCACCGTGTGGGTCTGCGTCTTCAACGAGGCCGAACTCGAGCAGTTCGCGACCTGCAACCCCTCGGTGGCGGTGCGCATGCTGCGGGGGATGGCTTCGCGCATCGCGTCGGGCCCGAAGCGACACTCCGACTAGGCGCGCCGCACTCCCCGGCTGCGATCAGTCGCCGTTGAGACCTTCGCTCCAAAGCCCGATCACGAACGGCATGCCGTTGCACGCGCACTCGATGCGCACACCGTTCGACTGCGTCTGCGGGGTGACCACGTTCTTCGCGCCCGCGATCACGGCGGGAATCGAGAGTTCGAAGTTGTACCCGGTGTTGGCGAGGGTGCCCTTGGCGGCACCACCGATCATGTTGGCGAGCTCACCGGCGCCGTCGACCAGATCGCCATCGACGTTGCCTTCTTCTTCACCGAGCATCGACGCGACGATCTTCCGCAGCAGATCCTGGCCCACGCTCACGACGAGCAGGCCTTCGTTCTCACCACACAAACCCATCGTCGAGGTGTAGTCGAGGGTGTCTTCGAAGTTGTCGACTTCGCTGACGGTCACGCACTCGAGATCGAGCATCGCCATCGTGCTGAGCGTCTCGATACCGGCGTCGATGAAGGGCTTCACGATCGTGTGGTCTTTGTTCATGGTTCTCTCCCGCGCGTTTCAGTGCCCAGCCATTCGGGCGATCGCGCTCATGACTTGATCACGTGGAGCAGCATTTCGGCTTGCTCCGACGCGTCGTGGAAGGCGGCAATCAGTTCTGGAATCCGATGGGTATCGAGACCCAGGTCCAGCCAGGTGCCGACGTCGCATCGATCGGGACTTCCCTTGAGATGGAGCTTGTAACCCTCGTGGTCGGCGAGCCAATCGGCGAGGTGGACTACCTGTGCCCAGGTGCGCCACGCGAGCTTGGCGCGGAGCGGGTCGTGGTGGTACTCGACCGCGCAGGCGATGTGGTCGGGAAGCCCCCACGTTCGGATCAACGCGCCACCGACTTCGGCATGATTCGTCGTGAATGCGCGACGCTCACAATCGATCAGGCGATCACTCCCCTTCTGCCACTCGTCGAGGACATCGACGTACCTCCCGCCCTGAAACCAGATCAGCGCGAGGATCCCGATGTCGTGTACGAGGCCGGCGGTGAAGTACGGATTCTCTCCCGGTCGGACGCCGTGCTCGAGCTTCTCCGCGCACCCGGCGATCACCCCCGCCGCGATCCCCGTCGTGATGCTGTGCTTCCAGAAGGCCGTCTGGCTGAAGGGGCCCTCGATGCTCGAGAACGTCTCGACGACGCCCATGACGAGCACGATTCCGCGCAGCTCTTCGAGACCCAGCCGCGAAACGGCATCGCGCAGATCGTCGCAGGGCTGACCCAGGGGGTTGTAGGCACTGCTGTTCGCCAGGCCGAGGACCCGGGCCGCCAGGGACGGATCGGACGCCGCCGCATCCGCGATCTCCTGGGCGCCCGAGAGTTCGTCGTCGATCGCCTTCAACACCCCGGTCACCGACGCCGAGAGCGCGGGGATCTCGTAGGGAGGGCCGCAGAGCCCTTCGAGTAGTCGCCGATCTCGGTCGTTCACCCGCCCTGCCCCAGACATTCCATGATCTTGACCGCGAGCCCTTCGGGCGTGAACGGCTTGGCGCAGTAGTGGTTCGCGCCCGCGGCGATCGCGGTGGCCATGCGATCCCGTTCACTCTCGGTGGTCAACATCATCACCGGAATGCTCTTGAAGTCCGAATCCGCCCGCATCTCCTTGAGGCAGGTCAGGCCGTCCATCACCGGCATGTTCCAATCGAGGACGACCAGTGCAACGTCTTCGTGGTGACTACGCAGCATGTCGAGCGCATCGCTTCCATTCTCCGCGCCCATCGGCTCGTGACCGGTCATCTCGATCACGCCACTCACGATTCGGCGAATGATCACGGAATCATCGACAGTGATAATCTTCATTTCTCCCCCCCGGGCTTGCGCCGGTAGTAGATCTGGCCGTCGCTCATCTGCATCGTGTAGCGATGAAGACAGCCTTGCAGTGACTCCGACGCACCGACGATGAAGCTGCCCCCCTCTTGCAGCGTGTCGGCGATGCGTTCGACGATGTCGCGCTTGAGTTCCGGCGCGAAGTAGATGAGAACGTTGCGGCAGAGCACGAGGTCGAAGCGTCCGAACTCGGCGTAGGAATCCATCAGGTTGAAGCGCTTGAACTTCACCCGCTCTCTGACGCGGTCGCAGACCGAATGCACACCGCCCACCTGGTCGAAGAACTTCTCCTTCGAGGCCGGATCGAGGCCGCGGCTGATCGACATCGGGTCGTAGCGGCCCGAGTTCGCGACGAAGAGCGCGGACGGCGATAGATCGGTGCCGAAAACCTCGAACTGTTCGTCCTTGAGGGAAGGATCCCCGGCGTCGTCGATGGCCTGCAGGATCGACATCGCAACCGAGTACGGCTCCTGACCGGTCGAGGAAGCCGCCGACCAGATGCGGATCTGTCGGCGCCCGCCCTCCTTCAGGAGCTGGAAGTACTCGGGGATCAGGATCTCGCGCAGGATCTTCCACGGGCCATCGTCGCGAAACCAGAGGGTCTCGTTGGTCGTCATCGCGTCGATCATGCGATCGCGGAGGTCGTGGTTGCTCTTCTCGGACACGAAGTCGTAGAAGGCGCGGAACGAGTCGCAGCCCGTCTCCTTGACCAGGGACGAGAGTCGCGTCTCGACGAGATACGCCTTCTCGTCACCGACGGAGATCCCACACTCGGCCCGCACGAGATCGCGAAGCAATTCGAATTCCTCGCTCGAAAGCCGCAACACGCCCATCAGTCGGAGCCTCCGTCGAGGCCCGAGGCCCACGCGACCATGCGCGGTGCGATCTCGTCGAGCGGCAGGATCTCGTCCGCGTTGCCCGCTTCGGCGATCATTCTCGGCATGCCGTAGACGACGCTCGTGGCTTCGTCCTGCACGATGCAGTAGGCGCCGACGTTCTTGAGTGCCACCACACCGGCGTTGCCGTCGTAGCCCATGCCGGTCAGCACCGCGGCGAGCACTTCGCCGTCGAAGTGCTCGGCCACGCTGTCCATCAATACGTCGACTGCGGGGCGGCACTCGTTCACGGGGGGATCGTCGTTGATCCGGATCACGAGATGGCTTCCGTCGGGCTCGACCGCCATGTGTCGACCGCCCGGCGCGATCAGCACCTGGCCGGCGCGCGCGACATCGCCGTCCTTCGCCTCCGCCACGCTGAGGGCGCTCGCGTTGTCGAGGGAGTTCGCAAGCGACGCGGTGAAGCCCGCGGGCATGTGCTGGACGATGAGAATCGGACACGGAAGGCCCGGGGGCAGCGCGGGAACGAGTTCTTCGAGGGCCCGTGGGCCGCCCGTCGAGATGCCGATGACGATCAACCGGGAACGCGCCGATGCGCTCGCGACGGCGTTTACACGGTCGACCTGCTTCTTGCGCCGACGCCGCTTGGGAGGCGCGGACTCACCCGTCAACGAGCGCCGCTGCGCCTGCACGACGCAGACGCCCTTGTAGAGGTGGTCGCGCAGGGTGTCGATCGCGTCAGCGGTGGGTTTCAGGATGAAATCCACCGCTCCGAGAGAAAGCGCGCGAAGCGTGTTCTTCGCATCGCCATTGCCGCTCACCATCAGCACCGAGACTCTGGGGTGGCGCTGGGCGATGTGCTCGAGCACCGCCAGTCCGTTCATCTCGGGCATGATGATGTCGAGCAGGACGAGATCGGGAGGGTCCTCCTCGATCATGCGGATGCCTTCGGGCCCGTCGCTCGCCGACCCGACGACGGTGACTCCTTCGATCCGCGAGAGCGCCTGCTGCAGGATCTTCCGATAACTCGACGAGTCGTCGATGATGAGCGCGCGTAGCTCGTTCATGCGTAGGGGGCGGTCCGTCGTCTGTACGTGGGTTGGGGGGAGAGCGCGGTTCCTGCGCGCCCGGGCCTAGTTGTCGGCGGTGGGCACCTTGTATTGGAGCAGGCGCGATACGTCGAGAATGCCCATCGTCGTCGCGTCGGTCTTGCAGACACCCGAGAGGAAGTCGGCGCCGACCCCCTCGAGATTCGGCGGCGGGGGTTCGAGCTGATCCGACTCGGGGGTCACGACATCCGAGATCCGATCGACCAGCAGGCCGACCTTGTCCTCGCTCGATTCGAGGGTGCAGTCTTCGAGGGCGGAGAGTTCGGCGTTCGTCTTGAGAATCACCAGGCGGCTGTCGGGGCCGATCTCGCAGGCGCCGAGCCCGAGCTTCTCGCCGAGATCGATCACCGTGACGATCTGACCGCGCAGGTTCACCAGGCCCTTCACGAAGCTCTCGGTCTTGCGAGCCGGCGTGATGTCGAGGTGGGGGTTGATCTCGCGAACGAGGCGGATGTTCACGCTGAACAAGTCGTCTCCGAGGAAGAAGCTCGTCAGCCCGTACTCGAGGGCTTCACTATGCAGAGCGGAGTCGAGGATCACATCGGGTCTCCCAACGCCGAACCGATCAGGCTCTCGGCGTCCAAGATGGTGGTAAGTCGTCCCTGGATCAGAGCGCGACCGTTGACACAGGCGGGGTCGTCACTCGACTGATCGATCGCGATCTCGGTGTCGACGGTGTCGATCACGCGGCTGGCGAGGATGCCCCCCGCGGATCCACTGGCGTTCGGGATCAGCACGTAGTACTCGCCCGCCTCGGTGATCGGATTCACCGACAACTCGTTCTCGAGGCGGATCAACGGCAGTCCCTTCCCGAGATACTGCATGTATTCGGAGCCGCCGATCGACTCGATGTCGCCCGCGGCGATCTTCTCGAGGCGCACGATCTGATCGAGGTCGACGGCGAACTGCTCTGAATCCGCGTTGGCGAAGAGAATGAGTTCGCGGCGTGACAGGCCCTCGGTGTTCTCGCTCTGCTCGCGTCGATCGGCTTCGTCGACGAGATCGTGGAAGCGCAGCTGGCTTTCGCTCGCGATGCCCGCCACGTCGAGGATCATTGCCACCCGGCCATCGCCCATGATGGTGGCGCCCGCATAGCAGCGGCAGCCCTTCACGAAGGCCGACAGCGGCTTCACCACGATCTCTTCGCTGTCGGCGATGCGATCGACGATCAGGCCATAGCGATGTTCGCCTGCGCGCAGCACGACGACGTGCATCGCGGACTGGTTCTCGACGTCTCGGCGTTCCGGGCCTTCGCGGGTGTTGTCGATCGCACTCGCCTGGGGGCCGCGGGGATTTCGTCGATCCGATAGACGCGTGCGCCGATCGATCTTCTTCTCGCCGGTTTCGGGACAGGTGAAGTAGCGGGGAATCTCCAGCACGTCGGCCAGCCGCACGAGAGGCAGCAGCCGCCCGCGCAGGCGGAGCACGTCCGCACCCTTGATGTGCTCCATGCGATCCGCAATTTCGGAAGGCTTGACGCGAACGATCTCGACGAGATTCACCTGCGGCACCGCGAAGCGCTCTTCGTCCACCACCACGATCAGCGAGGGGACGATCGCGAGAGTGAGGGGCAGGCGGATGCGCATCGTGGTTCCGACACCCACGGTGCTCTCCACTTCGATCTTGCCGCCGAGCTTCGTGATGTTCGCGCGAACGACATCCATCCCCACACCGCGGCCCGATACCTCCGTGACCTGGGGCGCAAGCGAGAATCCCGCTGCGAAGATCAACGCCACCGCGTCTGCGTCGGAGAGGGCTTCGGCCTCCTCGTGGGAGAGCAGATCGCGTTCGACCGCGGCCTTGCGGGTCTTCGCCGGGTCGATCCCCTTGCCATCGTCGGAGATCTCGATGTTGACCTGCCCGCCTTCGTGGTAGGCGGAGAGCTTGATCGTGCCGACCTCCGACTTGCCGAGTTCGGCGCGCTTGGCCGGCGCCTCCATACCGTGATCGAGGCTGTTGCGAACCAGGTGGGTCAGCGGATCCGAGAGCAACTCGATGATCGACTTGTCGAGTTCGACGTCGCTGCCTTCGATTTCGAGATCGACGCGCTTGCCGAGCTTGCGCGAGAGATCGCGCACCACGCGGTGGTACTTCTTGAAGACGTTTCCCACCTGCTGCATGCGGGTGTTCATGATGTTGCTCTGCATGTCGCTGGTGACGATGTCGAGGTTCTGCAGCACGCCCTTGATGCCGGGGTCCTCCGACTGATCGAGGCGAGCGAGGAGCTGATTGCGGCCGAGAACGAGTTCGCCGGCCAGGGTCATGAGCTTGTCGAGCAGATCGACCGAGACGCGCACGGTCTCCACGGCTTCGACCTTCTTGGCGGGCGACTTCTTGGCGTCGCCTCCGCTGCCAGACCCATCACCGTCTGCGGCGGGTGGGCTCGGGGCAGTGGCGCCCCTATCTGCTTGCGCGGCTTGCGCGGGGGTCGCGTCCGCGGGCGCCTCGCTCGCTTCGGACGCACGGGCTTCGCCGGGCTCGTTCGACATGGCCTGCTCGAGGCGTTCTTCCGACATCTCGACGCGATCGCGAAGCAGGGTGATGTGCTCCTCGCCCAGGCCCAACGCGTCGTGGAAGAGATCGGCTTCGAGGACGGTGGCGACCTGGAGGGACAGACGGTCTTCCTGCCCGGTCTCGACCGACGTGCCGACGACGCGCCCGAGGGCGCCGACGCGGGATCGGGCGTCGTCCGCGCGAGCGGCGTCGCGATTCACGATGTCGGGAAAGACGACACCGAAGATCCGCTGCCCGAAGCGCGCAGCCTCTTCGGCCACCTGCGGGTCGAGCGAGAAGGCGGGGAAGCCCTCGACGCGGATCAGATCGTCCGCGGGCGACTCGGGTTCGGCGGGCGCTGGTTCTGGATCCGCCGCGGGCGCTTCATCGGCCTCAGGCGCCACTTCGGCGGGCGCTTCCGCCTCGGGCGGTGCAGCCTCGGCGACGGGTTCAGGCGCCGCCCCGCCTTCGATCAGCGGTGAGAGCGTCGCGATCTCGCTGTCGATCGAGAGATCCACGATTTCGGGCAGCGCGCTGATCAACTGCGTCAGCTTGTCGACACCGGCCAACAGCGCGTCGGTCATCTCGCTGCGATAGACGAGCTCGCCATCGCGCACGCGCATCAGGAGGTTTTCCATCGTGTGCGCGAGGTTCTGGATGCGATCGAGCCCGAAGAAGCCGGCGGCACCCTTGACGCTGTGGGCCGCGCGGAAGATCTGGTTCACGACCTCGTTCTGCTCTTCGCCCTCGAGATCTTCGATCTCGAGGAAGAGCGGCTCGATCTCGCTCATGTGTTCCAGGGATTCCGTCCGGAAGTCCTGCAGCAGTTCAAGATCCTCGTCCATCACCCCTCTCCTCGCGCCGCGGTTCTCGACCGCCCGCCCTCGCTCCGCTTCGAAAGCCACGGGCGGGATCCGCTGCCTACGGAACTTTCTTATCGTTTGGCACGCGAGGCACTTGAACGGCAATCGACCGCCCGCGCGCGCGAAAGTGGGCGAACGACGGGGCATGAGAAGGCGCTGCGGCGGGCTGTCGCAGGGCCGCGCCCGGGTCGTGAATCGACGCCGTGACGTGCGTCTTTCGACCGCGCCAATCAGCCGCGCCGGGTGCAGCGCAGCGCGGCGCGACGCACGGGCACAGCCACCTGCCTACTCGCGAAGCATCCCTGCGCGCGACCGACACCGCGTCGGACAGCGATCCGGGTCTGTCCGACACACAGCCGACCCGGAGAACGAAAACCGCAATTCAGAAACTGTACTTCGCGCTCGCGAAGAAGCGGTCGTTGTCGCCGGCCCCGTCGAAAAAGATCGAGTCGCCCCCCTGGAAAACCAGGAAGCCCGCCTCCACCGAAAAAGCGTCGAAGACGTCGTAGTCGGCGGACAGTCGCACGAAGCTGCCGTCCTGCGCTTTCTCGCCCACGACGAAGCCCAACACGGTGAAGTGGAGCTGATCGTTCCAGGTATCGAAGGTGATGCGCAGGGCGGATTGGATGGTGTCTTCCTGGGCGAAGTCGAGGAAGAGTTCCATCTGCTCCTCAAAGTCGAATAGATGCGTCTCTGCGATTTCGAAGGCGATGTTGACGTCGTTGATGCCGTAGTACTCGACGCCCACCATCGCATCGAGGCGCGATTTTTCATCGCTCGTCCAGAGGAACTCGTAGCCATCGCTGAAGGCGAGTTCGGCCTTGATGAGCCAGGAGCCGAAGGTGTAGTTCGCGCCGGCCCCCACCATCCAGAGCCGCGCGTGTTCGAAACGCATGTCGTCGAGGTCGAGGTGGGCTTCGTCGTCGTTGTAGACGGCGGCCTGGAGGGAGACGTCCCAGCCGCTGAAGACGCCGGTGAGGTTCGCGGCGAACTCGGAGGACTGGCCGAAATCCTTCTCCGTGTGGTTGGCGATCGCGGTGAAGTCGAGGGCGTCGACGAAATCCCCGGGATCGGGTGGCGCCTCGTAGTCGAAGATGCGCCCGCAGATCTCCGATGCTTCGCCCGACAGCTCGACATCGCACAGCTCGACGATCCCGGCCGGATCCATCGGCACGCTGTCCGCAACGTCGGGAAACTGATCCGACCCCTCCGCCGGCAAGAGCCCGTAGCGGATCTCGGGGATCACCAACGTCGTCAGTGTCCACGGCCCGTGGAACCAACCCACCTTCAACATGCCCAGTGGCCGCCGCGTGTCCTCGATGTCGGTGAGCCCCGGCTCGCGATTGTCGATCGGGTTGATGATGTCGAGCACGCGAAAGGTCTCGCTGCGGCCCCAGTTCACGACCTGGCGCCCGAGCTTCACGTCCACCTTCTCGTGGACGGCGCCCTCGACGTAGGTGTCCATCAACTCGACGTCGTACTCGTGGTTGTCGAGCACGTCGTCGGTGTAGTCGCTGCGCCCGTTGATGCGGTAGGCGGCGTCGTAGTACCCGTAGCCGGAAGTGCGGAACTTCCACTCGGGGGTCAGGTCGCCATCGAACTGGAGATAGAGGCGGGTGCGGAAACGCTGCAGGCCGGAGTAGTCGGTCCCGCTCGGCGAGTCGTGATCGTGCAGGCTCACCGAGAGGCTCTGGGAGATGTCCCCCTGCAACTCCCACCAGCGCTCGACGGCGCCCTCGCCGGTGTCGTCGGCATCTTCGAAGGCCTCCTCGTCGACCTCGAAGCCCTCGTCGTCGTCGTCGAAGCCGCCGAGGATGTCGTCGAGATCGTCGTGGGCCTGGACGGCGACGGCCGGCGCGAGCAGGCCAAAGACGACGAGAAACGAGAGTGCCGGGCCCAGCTTGCGCAGGAAGGTCCGCATGCCGGAGCGGCTAGAGCCCCTTCTCGAGCTTGCGGATGGTGAAGTCGTCCGGGCTCAGATCCTGGTTGAACTTCACGTTCGAGGTCTTGAGCACCGTCTTGTGGAGGGTCTTCTTGCCCTTCTTCGTGGTCATCGAGATCTCCATCGCGACCCAGATGCCGTCGACCTGTTGGAGGTCGTGCACTTCCATGTAGCGAAGGCGATTGCCCTTCTTGAGCCAGCCGACCGCGCGAATCACCACGAAGTTGTCCTTGCGCACGAAGGAGACGGTCTTCGTGTAGCCGGTCTCTTCGATCTCTTCCTTGTCCTTCGGGATCGACTCGATCTGCCAGACCGGATGGCCGTCGACCTCGGTCTCCTTCATCAGCGTGTAGGTGTAATTGTCGATCGACCGCTCGGACATGTCCGAATAGTTGAAGTCGCTCCCCATGAAGGAGCCGCTCTTGTCACCGGCGGCGATGCGCTTCGTCTTCTTGAGGGCCGGCAGGTAGAGCCACTGGTCGTCGTCGCGCTCGGACTCGTCGTAGTCGTAGGTGAGGAAACCCGTGTCCTTCACGTCGGCGGGGCTCAGAAAGAAGATCAGCCCGTAGTCGTCCTCGCCGAAATCCTTGCCGAAGCTGCGCATCTTGCGAATGCGCTGCTTGCCGCGCTTGTCGATCAGGATCATCTCCATGTCGGAGATCTGGTTGTCGCCGTCGTCGCGGTCGTTCACCGCCTGCATGATGTCGCGAGCGGAGAGTTCGTCGGCGGCCTGCGTCTGGCTTCCCATCGCGGCCATGAGCGCCGTGAGGGCGAGAATCGGGAATCGTTGCGCAGTGCGGTGTCTCACTTGGATCCTCCGAGAGCAGGCGCGCGCTCAGTTTGCCGCGTCGCCGATCGCGCGGGTAGTGCCGCGGATCGATGCAGCCGCGACGGGCCGCATGGATTTCGACGCCCGGGGTCCGGCTCGTATTCGAGGAGATGCTGTTTACGGCGCCGTCCCATCCCCTCACACTCCGGCTCTCCATCGACCCGTTCCCGAGGAGACGACATGCCCGAAGCCCTCAAGATGCGCGCCGCCCTGCTCGAAGCCCAGGGCAAACCCCTCACGATCGTCGACGACGTCGAGATCCGGGCGCCCGGCCCCGGAGAGGTTCGCGTCGAAGTCAAGCATTGCGGCCTGTGTCACTCCGATCTCAGCATCATGAACGGTACCTTTCCCGTCGGCGGTCCGATCGTGCTCGGCCACGAAGCCGCCGGCGTCGTCGAGTCGGTGGGCGAAGGCGTGCGTCACGTCGAACCGGGTGATCACGTCGTCCTCACCCCCTGCCCCCCATGCGGTCAGTGTTATTGGTGCGTGCGCGGCGAACATTCGAGCTGCGTGCAGGTGAGCGCGATCATGACGAACACCATGCCCGACGGTTCGACACCGCTTTCGCGTGGGGGGGACCCCATCCTGCGCGGCGTGGGCGTCGGCGCGTTCGCGCAGTACGTGCTCACCACCGAGACTGGCGCGATCAAGATCCCGAAGGACGTCCCGCTGAACGTCGCTTGCGTGATCGGCTGTGCGATCCAGACCGGGGTGGGTGCGGCACTCAACACCGCGCAGATCGGCGAAGGCGACACGGTCCTGGTACTGGGCCTCGGCGGGATCGGCATCTCGATCGTGCAGGGCGCGCGGCTCGCCGGCGCGAGTCGCATCTACGTCTCCGACCCCGTCGCCGAACGCCGTGAGATGGCGAAGAGCTTCGGCGCAACGCATCTGATCGATCCGACCGAAACCGACGTCGTGGCCCACATCCTCGAGGAGACGGGTGTCGGTGTGGACTACGCCTTCGAAGCGGCCGGCGTGGGCGCGCTGGTCGACGTCGGCATCGCGGCCGCGCGAAACGGAGGCACCATCGTGATGGTCGGTGCGCCCCCCATCACCGATCAGGTGACGATCATGCCCGCGCTGATGGTGATGCAGCAGAAGAAGATCCTCGGCAGCACGCTCGGCAGCTGCAATTCGCTGCACGACGTGCCGCGAATGATCGACCTCTACATGGCCGGGCGCCTCGACCTCGAAGGCATGATCTCTCACCGCCGCCCGATCGACGAAATCAACGAGGCCGCCGAGGATCTCACTGCCAGTCGCGGCATCCGAACGGTGCTCGACCTGTAGTTTGCGGGCTCGGGCGTTTCCCGCGTGGGCTGCGCGAATGTCGTGACTCGCCGCTGATCGATCGCGAGTGGGAAGTTCCGTTCTCGCAGGCCCCCGGGCGAGAAGCGGATCTCTCACTTTCGATCGCGCACACCTGCGTCGGACAGCGGGCTCTCAGCCGTTCTGCCAATCGCTCGCGACGTAGACGATTCCGTCGCGAACGACCGCTTCCACCGGTTCGAGGGCATCCCCTTCACAGGGCCCCGAGATGCACATTCCGTCGCCGATGCGAAACACGGCGCCGTGGGTCGCGCAGACGATGTGTTCGCGTTCGCGATCGAGGAAGCGATCCGGAGTCCAGTTCAGGGGGGAGCCCAGGTGGGGGCAACGGTTTCGATACACCCGCACTTCGTTCTCGAAGCGCAAGATGAAGAGCCCCGGGCGATGGGGGACGTCCGCCGCGATGCCGCGTGCTTCGTAATCCTCGCCCTGGGGCAGTTCTGCGAGGGAAACGAGGGCGAGATCGAGAGCCCCATCCCGATCGGACGACGCCATCCCTCAGGCCTTCGCGTCTTCCGCGTTCGGCGCGCGGGCGTCGATCGAAAGAGCGTGGATCTCGCTCTTCATCTCTTCGGCGAGCACGCCGTAGACCAGGCGCTGCGCCGCCACGCGGTTCTTGCCCTCGAAGGCGCGAGAGACGATTCGAACGCGGAAGTGCCCTCCCCCTTCGCGCGCACCCGCGTGCCCGGCGTGCAGATGGCTGTCGTCGATCACTTCGATCTCGATCGCTTCGAGTTCGCGGCGCAACTTCTCTTCGATTCGCTCGCGTCGATCCAGTTCCGCCATGACCTTCCTCCGGCTTGCTCCAGCTTTCTCGCGCCGCCTGGCGCCGCTCGCGCTCCCGAGTGTCGAATTCGTGTCAAAGCTCGGTGCGCGCATGGTTCCCGAAGCGCCCGAACAGGTCAATCACCGGCGTTCGCCCGGTCGCAGTCGAACCGAACGAGGCTATGCTCGCCGCCCTGCGCACGGCCCAGACAGGAGCCTTCAGCCCGACCCGGAGCCTTGCCGACCGGAGAACGCCCTTTGTTGAAATGGATCGGCAAGATGTTTCTGCGCCTCACGGGTTTCGAGACCGAGGGCGGCCGCCCCGTCGAACGACGCTTCGTGTTGATCGCCGCACCCCACACGAGCAACTGGGACCTGCCCTTGATGCTCGCGATGTCCTGGGTCTTCGACATGCGGGTATCGTGGATGGGAAAGCACGTGCTCTTCAACCCGCCCCACGGTTTCTTCTTCCGCTGGTTGGGGGGCATCGCGATCCACCGCGAAACGCGCAACGACCGGGTGAAGCAGATGGCCGAGGAGTTTGCCAAGCGCGACGAACTCTGCCTCGTCGTCGCCACCGAGGGCACCCGCAGTTACACGCCCCATTGGAAGAGCGGCTTCTATCACATCGCGAAGCAGGCCGGCGTGCCGATCGTGATGAGTTACCTCGACTTCGAGCGCAAGCGCGGGGGCTTCGGTCCTGCCCTCATGCCGACCGGCGACATCACGGCCGACATGGATCAGATCCGCGCCTTCTACTCCGACAAGGTCGGCAAGCGTCCGGACCTCTTCGGCCCCGTTCGCTTGAAGGAAGAGATGTAGCGCTCAGCCGAGTTCGGGGAACAAGCCGGCGAGTTCGTTGAGCCACCCTGCGATGTGGTCTCGCTGCTCGGGAGACGACTGGCCGAGACGTACGATCACGAGATCGCGCGACGGCACGCAGATGGTGTACTGCCCCTGGAAGCCGCTGCAGTAGAACGAGTCGGGACGCGCGATCCCGAGCCACCAGTGGGCGCCGTACTCCCCATCGGACGCCTTCGTTTCGCGCCGCGCGTGATCGACCCATCCCTCGGGCAGGATGCGCTTCCCGTTCCAGACGCCGTCGCGCAGATAGAACAGGCCGAAACGCGCGAAGTCGCGCGCGCTCGCGAAGACGTACGAAGAGCCGATGAAGGTACCCGCGGCGTCGAAGCGCGGGTCGGCGGTGCGCATGCCGATGGGTTCGAAGAGTTCGCGGAAGAGGGATGCGCGCCGGGCCTCGGCGTCGTCGCCGGCCGCGCGCCCGGCCAGAGCTGCGACGATGTTGCTGGTGCCGCTCGAGTAGTTCCAACGGGTCCCCGGTTCGTGGGCGAGGCCGCGCGCTTCAGCGAACGCCGCGACGTCGTCCTTGCCCTCCTGGAACAACATCGGGATCACGTGGGAGCCGACGTCGGGCACGTACTCCTCGACCCAATCGATGCCGTCCACCATGCGCAGCAGCTGTTCGAGGGTGATCGCGCCACGCGGATCGTCTCCCGACCAGCGCGGAACGGGTGCCCTGGCTTCGGGATCGAGCAGGCCATCTCGCACGAGGGTCCCCACCCAGGCGTGCAGCATGCTCTTCGCCATCGACCACGAGCGATAGGTTTGATCGGGGCCGTAGCCATCGCCGTAGCGCTCGAAGACGAGCCGCCCGCGATGAACCGCCAGCACCGCGTAGGTATCGCCGTGCCCTTCGACATCGTCGAACGCACGAGCGACGTGCCGGGCCACGGCTTCGCCACCGGGCGGATCACCCGTGGGCCACTCCCGATCGGGAAACGAGACGTCGCTGGGTTGTTCAGGAAGCGGAGCGAGGGTCGGCATGCCGCGACTGTAACCGAGGCGGGGTTCGTGACGAGCGCTCCACGAGGCCGCGTCCGTCGCCCCGATTGCGGGAGAATCGCACTCCCGTGAGGGCTCGGAAGCGCCGTGCAGGCCTCAGGCAGAACACCTCACAACACCGCGGCGCGTAGCCGATTTCGCGGCCCGGCTTCGACATCGATCGCCCTCGAAGAAATCCGGAACGCGCAGCGACGCACGGAACTTCGCACCAGTTCCTCTACGCTCACCCACCTTTTCCAGACCCTGCGGCCCTCGACGCCAGGACCCCTCCGTCATGCGACAACCCGATTTCGTGTCTCCCCTCCGTGCATCCAATGGTTGGACCAGCCTGCTCGTACGCGTACTCGCGATCGTGCCCATCGCGCTCGCGATCGCCTGCGGAGGCGGCGGCAGCAGTGGAGACGATGACGACGATTGCGCGGACGACGAGAAGGTGGCGGCGCCGGTGGAAGAGATCGCGGATACCACTGGCGATGGCGTCGTCGCCCTGGAACAGCCCACCGCAGTGGCCGTCGATTCGGACGGAAACGCCTACGTCGCGGCGGCCACGAGCGATAGCGTCTTCAAGATCGAGCCCGACGGGACGACCAGCGTGATCATCGACAGCACCGGGGACGGCGTCAACGCTCTCACCTTCCCCTTCGATGTGGCGGTCGATGCGGATGACAACGTCTTCGTGGCCGGAAGCACGAGCGACAATGCGTTCAAGATCGAGCCCGATGGCACGATCACCGAGATCATCGATGCGACGGGCGATGGCACCAACGGCCTCGATCGACCTCGATCGATCGCCACCGACGCGCTCGGCAACGTATTCGTCGCCGGAACCTTCTCCAACAACGTCTTCCGCATTCCCGCGGCCGGGTCGATCACGGAAATCATCGACGTCACCGGCGAACCGGGTGGAAACGCATTGCTCGCGCCTCGAGGGTTGGCGGTCGATGCCCTCCTCAACGTCTACGTCGTGGGCCTCGACTCGAACAACGCCTTTCGCATCGATCCCGGCGGCGGAAAAACCGAGATCATCGACTCCGACGGAGCGGGACCGGGCTTCGGCCTCGACGTTCCGAGCGACCTGGCCATCGACAGCGATCGCTCGATCTATATCGCGAGCCGGGACCGCATCTTCCGAATCCCCCTCGGCGGTGCGCCCGAATCGTATCTCGACAACACCGCCGGCGGCGCGCTGGCCAACCCGATGGGCCCGTCGACCCTCCACATCGACGGGGATGACAGGCTCTACGTGAGCGACACCGCCTTCCAACGGGTCATTCGCGTCACCCCGGATGGTGATGTGAGTGTCGTGATCGACGACGCCGGCGACGGCGAAGGCAACCCCCTCGACGGCCCCAACGGCCTCGCGACGAACGAAGACGACGATCTCTTCGTCACCGGCCAGAACAGCGACAACGTCTTCCGCGTGCCCTCGGCCCTGGTCTGCCCCTGAGCCGCAGCGCTCCGTAGCGCGCTACGCGCCAAGGCCGCTACGCCACCAGCTTCGCCACGATCTCGTCGAGCACCTTGTCGGCGATCGCGACCATCTCTTCGTCGGTGCGATCCTGGATCGGGTGCTCGGTGTAGACCGGGGTCGCGTCGAAACCGAGGCTCTTCGATTGCGCGTCCGATGCGCTGACGAATTCGGTCGTCGCTACGAAGACGGACGGGATGCCGAGGCCTTCCAACTCCTTCGTGTCGTGCACACTGCACGACGTGCAGCTGCCTCAGTCGGCGAGCGCTTCGACCACCGCCGCGCACTCCGTCGCGATCTGTTGGCGCAGGTCGAAGGGGGCGGGCTTGGTGAAGGTCGGCTTCTTGTAGCGCTTGATCGTGGCGCCGCGACTTTCGAGCTGGCCCGCCAGCCGGTCGAGGAAGATGTCGCCGCGCGGCTTGCTGGTGTCGAGCAGGCCGATCGTCGTGCCTTCCAGCGAGGCGAGGCGCGCCACCTTCTCGCGCTGGGCGACGCTCTGCTCGCCCGTCGGATCGAGGATCACGTGGACGTTGCCGTTCGAACTCATGAGCCGATCTCCTTCCATGTGATGGTGCTGCCGATCGCGCCCCCCACCCAACCGGGGATCACCACGGAGAACAATCCCGCGAAGCCGCCGCAGAACATCACGTGGATGCCGCCGGGGCGAAATTTCGGAACCGTTTCGCTCGGCGCCTGCGCGGGCATGCCTTCCGCCATGCCCCCCGCACCGCGCACGAGGTCTTCGCTTGGAATCTGGCACAGCTCGTGGAGCCGCGCCGTCAGCTGCTCCTTGCTCCAGCCGGCCTCGTGAAAGACCCGCGCGTGCTCGGGCCCCACGATCAGCACCGCGTCGAAGGCGATCACCGCCTTCGGGTGGTAGATGCCGCGAAGCGTGGCGGCCAGGCTCCTCGCAAGCGACTCGGGTTCGCGCGAGAGCTGATCGACCACCGTGCGCGGCCCCTCGCCGGGGAAGAGGGTCACGACGTCCTGATCCTTCGACGCACCGAGATCGACCGAGAGGGGACCCCAGGGCGAATCTTCTTCGTTCTCCGCGATGCAGAAGCCGAGCTTGCCGGGATGGCCGAAGACCGCGCGGTCGACCTCGCCCGGCCGACCCCCACCCACGTTGCGAACGACCAGCTGGAGCGCGCGGCCGATCGTCGAATTCGCGCGATGCCCCTGGCCGAGGGCATTGATCTCGCTGTTCATACCCAGGCGCTTTCGCACCGGACCATTCACGATGAGGACGGGCCCCGCGCTCATCGTCGTAGCGAGCAGGCCGTGCATGTTGAACTCGTCGGTGCAGGCAGCTTCGACTGCGGCCAGCACGACGGGCAGGTACTCGGGCCGACAGCCGGCCATCACGGCGTTGACCGCCACCTTCTCGACGGTGCACGGAACGAGGTCCGGCGGGATCTCGGCGACGATCTCATCCGGCGCGCGGGTCGTGCCTTCGAGCATCGCGAGCACGCGTTCTTCCGTGGGCGGAACCAGCGGCAGGCCGTCGCTGAAACCGCGCTCGAACATCGCTTCGAACTCGTCTTCGAGGCGCGCGATCTCGATGCGCCGCGAGGTCAGGCGGCTCTCGCCGAATTGCAGCTCGAGCTTCGTTGCGAACTCGGGATCGACGGAGAGTGAACCGCAGCCGGGTCGAAGCTCGGGCAGCTCGGGACCGAGCCCCGCTTTTCCTGCGACCGACTCCCACTCGCCGCGATGCCAACCGATGGCGCGCTCCTTCTCGACTCCGTCCTCGACGCGGAGCAGCGTGGGCACGGCTTCGATGTTGCTGCGCCACGACATCTCGAGGGCCGTGTCGTCGGTGACCGCGATGCCTTCCGGGAAGGAAGGATCGTCCTGGCTGTAGACGGTGAGCGTCGCAGCTTCCGCGAGATCGCGAAGGACCGGGGCGATCAACTCGCAGGTGGGGCAATCGCGCTTCACGAAGGCGACGAGCCCATCGGGCAGTGCAGTCGAGGGGGTCGTGCGGGTCGACACCGATGGGTCCTCCCAGATGGAATCGGAGATCGCGTGGCCGCGGCCCCGCCGATCAAGAGTAGGAGTTCGGGGCCGGCGCGCACAGGGTCGCCCTGCGACTCACCTGAAACGCGCAACGACCGTGATAACCTCCCGCCGCGCCCACCCACCGGCCGCCGCGGACCCCGCGCTCTGCGTCAGTGGCCCCGCCCATCGAGGTTCGCAGCTTGCTTCGTCGCATCTTCATCACCATGGCCCTGCTCCTGCTCGCGTTGGTCGTCTCCTGCAACCTCTTCCTGCCCGAACGCTTCGCGGTGAACGCACCGATGGTCGCCCAGATGCTGGGTCGCACGATCGACGCACCGAGCAGCGCACAGGTCGAGAGCCGCTACCGGGTGCCGGAGGGGTTTTCGCTCGCCATCTGGGCGAGTGAACTCGGCAACGTCCGCTGGATGAAGACGACCGCCACCGGCGACGTGATCGCGACGATTTCGCGCGCCGGCAAGGTGATCCTGCTCGAGCGCGACGACGACGGCGATGGTCGAAGCGATGGAGAGCAGACGCTCTTCGAAGGATTGAACCGGCCCTTTGGCCTCGAGCTTCACGACGGCTGGCTCTACATCGGCGAAACCGACGCAGTGGGGCGCATCCGTTTCGACGACGACACGCGAACCACGAGCGGCGAGTACGAGCGCATCATCACGGGCCTGCCGGGCGGTGGCAATCACTGGACCCGCACCCTCGGCTTCGGCCCCGACGGCATGCTCTACGTGTCGGTGGGTTCGTCGTGCAACGTCTGCCTCGAAGAAGACCCGCGCCGCGCAACCATCGTCCGCTACCGCCCCGACGGCAGCGACGAAACGATCTACGCCGCCGGGCTGCGCAACGCCGTCGGCTTCGATTGGCAACCCGGCACGGGCAAGCTCTACGCCACCGACAACGGACGCGATCTGCTGGGCGACGACTTCCCGCCCTGCGAACTGAACGACGTCGTCGAGGGCGGCTTCTACGGCTGGCCCTTCGCCAACGGCGACAACATTCCCGATCCCGATTTCGGCCCCGGCCAGGAAGCGCGCATCGCGACTTCGATCGCGCCCGCGCACCCCTTCCGAGCCCACAACGCGCCCCTCGGCATCCACTTCATTCGCGAAGCCCGTGTCCCCGCCCAGCTGCAGGGCGCCGCCCTGGTGGCCCACCACGGCTCCTGGAACCGCACCGAGAAGGACGGCTACAAGGTGGTCTCCCTCCATTGGGACGCGGCCGGGAGGATCCGCGAGGTCGACTTCATGACCGGCTTCGAAAAGAACGAGGACGTGTCGGGACGGCCGGTGCACATCGTCGAGGGGCACGACGGGGCCTTCTACATCTCGGACGACTACGCGGGCGTGATCTGGCGCGTGGCCTACGGCGAGGGCGGAAGCGCAAGTGCCGCGGCACTACGCGCGGAACCCGTCGCGCGAGACCCGCTGGCCGGCCTCGACGCCGAAGAGCGCTCGAGCCTCGCCGACCAGGGGCGCGCGCTCTACGCCGCCCACCAATGCGCCACCTGTCACGATCCCGAAGCCGCGCCCGAGGGTGTCGCCGTGAAGCCGCTGGCCGACCTCACCCGCCGCTATGACATCGCGGGCCTCGAAGCGCTCTTCTCAACCCCGCCCTCCCCGATGCCGATCGTTCCCCTGAGCGCGAACGAAAAGCGCGCTCTCGCCGTCTATCTACTCGAAAGCGACACGCTGTAGTTCGACAATCGCGCCACCCGCTCGAGTCCCACCCCCCGAAGGAGCTCCGCCATGGCCCATCGCATCCTTCGCAAGACGAAGATCATCGCCACCATCGGGCCGGCCTCGGATTCGATCGACACCATCAAGGCGTTGATTCGCGCCGGGATGAACGTCGCGCGCCTCAATTTCTCGCACGGCACCCACGCCGAGCACCGCAAGCGCATCGAGACGATCCGCCAGGCCTCGGACGAACTCGACGCCAACCTCGCGGTCCTGCTCGACACCCGCGGCGTCGAGATCCGCACCGGCCGCGTCGAGGGCGGGAGCATGATGCTCACCACCGGCCGATCGATCTCGCTCTACTGCGACGGGC
>JANQEL010000086.1 GCA_028278345.1 Myxococcota bacterium | reverse complement strand
GCGAGGACGTGTTCGCCAAGGACAACCCCGGGCTCGCGAAGATCCGCAACGAGTTCATCGGCTTCGTCTTTCAGTTCCACCACCTGCTGCCCGAGTTCAGTGCCCTCGAGAACGTGATGATCCCCGGCCTGATCGGGCGCCGTAGCCGCGACGAGATGCGCGAGCGCGCGGTGAAGATCCTGGACGAAGTCGGCCTCTCGCATCGCCTGAACCATCGCGCGGGCAAGCTCTCAGGAGGTGAGCGCCAACGCGTCGCCGTCGCGCGCGCTCTCGTACTCGATCCGCCCCTGGTTCTCGCCGACGAACCCACGGGCAACCTCGACCCCACGATCGGCCAGCAGATCTCGGAGCTGCTCTTCGAAATCAATCGCACGCGCGGCACCACCCTCGTGGTCGTGACCCACAACGAGCGCATGGCGGACGAACTCGGCAAGACCCTGGTGCTCGAAGGCGGGCGTCTCGTCCCCGACACGGGTGAATGGAACTACCACGGGTGATGCGCGAATGAAGCTCCCGATTCGCGTCGCCGTGATGGCGACCCTCGTGGCTGCGCTTCTCGGCCTCTTCGGGGCGGGTTCGCTCACCCATGCGCAGGAAGGGGAACAAGCCGCGGTCGTCGCTTCCGACGCGAAGCGCATCCCGATCGCGGTGCTCCCCTTCCGCACCCACAGTGCGCGCCCCCTCGGCTTCCTGACCCAGTCCCTGGGCGATCTGCTGGCCACGCGCCTCGAAGCCACCGGCAAGGTCGACGTCGCGAGCAGCCTTCGGGTCTCCGAACAACTCGCGGACCCCGAAGCCGAACTCGGAGAGGAGGAGCTGCGCGCCCTCGGCCAGCGCCTCGGTGTGCAAACCGTGCTCTCCGGGAGCGTGACGGAACTCGCGGGGCGCTTCAGTCTCGACGTGCGCCTCACGCCGAGCAGCGGCGGCCGGGGCGCTTCCATCGCGATGATCGCCGAGAGCGAAGAGGACCTGGTCGAGCGCCTCGGCGAACTCGCCGATCGCAGCGTGGCGGCGCTTTCGGGCACCGACCCCGACACCATCATCGAAGTGCGCTTCCAGGCGGCGGGGAGCATCGAAGACGAATTGCGCGGCTTGCTCGAGTACAGCGCGGGCCAGGGCTACGAACCCGCCGAAGTGCAGAAGGACCGCGCGCGCCTCGAAGAGCATCCCGGGGTGGCGCGGGTGAGCCTCGACGTCGAGCGCAGCAGCGAGGGCGTCGCCCTGGTCTACAACGTCATCCGCTCCGAACGGCTCTTCGGCGCGCAGGCCCGCGACCGCGAGGGGGCGAACATCGGCGCCGTGGTGATTCGCGGCAATCGGCGCATCGACTCAGAGGCCATCCTGGCCCGCGTCGGTTCGACCGTGGGGGTGCCCCTCAACGAGATCCAGGTGGCCGCCGATCTGCGCGAGATCTTCCGGCTCGGCTACTTCGGCGACGTGAAGGCCTACGTGGACGACGGTCCCGAGGGCAAGCTCCTGATCTTCGAGGTCGAGGAGAACCCGGTCGTCCGGCAGATCTCGATCTCGGGCAACGACAACATCGACGCCGACAAGATCAAGGAGATCCTCACCCTCACCACGGGTTCGACCCTCGATCGCTCGCTCCTCAAGGAGAACAGCGAGCGCATCAACGCCCTCTATCGGGCCGAGGGCTACTACCTCGCGGAGTCGGGCTTCAAGATCGAGAACATCGTCGAGGGCTCGGTGGTGGTGCACTTCGAGGTCGAGGAGAACGACAAGCTCCGCCTCAAGAAGATCCACTTCAACGGCAACGAAGCCTTCAGCGACCGCGAGCTCAAGGAGGACTTCGCGACACGCCTGTGGCGCCCGTGGTCGATCCTCACGAGTTGGTTCGATCGCTCGGGGACCTACTCCGAGCCCGTCTTCATGCGCGACCTGCGCAGCATCGAGAAGAAGTACAGCGACATCGGCTACCTGCAGGTCGAACTCTCGGAGCCCAAGATCGACGCGAGTGAAAAGGGGCTCGAGGTCACCGTCGGCATCCGCGAGGGCCCGCAGTTCAGCGTGGGCAACATCGACATCAGCGGCGATCAGTCGATGGACTTCGACGCCCTGCTCAAGAAGCTCGAACTCGAGAAGGGGGAGATCTTCAATCGCTCCCATCTCACCGAAGACGTCGAGACACTCGAGCGGCACTACACCGACCGCGGCTTCTTCTTCGCGGGGGTGCAGCCGGGGACGCGACTGAACGCCGAGGACCGCACCATCGACGTCGAGTTCCGGGTGGAGAAGGGGCCGCTCTACTTCATCCGCCACGTCGATGTCTCGGGCAACACGACCACCGTCGACCCGGTGATCCGACGCGAACTCAAGGTCGTCGAAGGGCAGCTCTACTCCGCGCGCGACGTCCAGATCAGCAACTCGAAGGTGCGCCGCCTCGGCTACTTCGAGGACGTGAGCTTCGAGACCGAGCAGACGGGCGACCCCGCCCAACTCGATCTCGACATCCGGGTCGCCGAGCGTCCCACCGGTTCGTTCAGCTTCGGTGCCGGCTTCTCGAGCCAGGACAAGCTGGTCTTCACCGCCTCGCTGGCCCAGGCGAACCTCTTCGGGCGCGGCTACGGGGTGAACTTCCAGGTCGACATCGGCGGGCGCACCAGCCGCTACAACATCTCCCTGCGCGACCCGCACTTCCTGGGCAGTGACTTCAGCGCGGGGCTCTCGCTCTTCCTGACGCGGGTGAACTTCGACAACTTCAAGCAGCGACAGCGCGGCTTCGACCTCAGCATCGGTCACGCCCTGCGCGAGGACAACACGGCCTCGGGTTGGGTGCGTTACAGCTACTCGACGCGAAGGATCGAACAGGACACCGGGGTGAACGCCTCGGCCCCCGTCTTCAGGCAGATCCTGCAGGGCAACGAGAGCGCCAGCCTGATCGGTCTGACCGCGCGCAGCGACACGCGCAACGATCGCTTTGCGCCGACCGCGGGCCGCGTCTACGGCGGCACCCTCGAAGTCTCGGGGCTCGGCGGCTTCGCGAAGTTCGTGCGCCTCGAGGGGCGCTACTCGTGGTATCTCGGTGCGCCGAAGTGGCTCTTCGATCGCTCGTCCTTCGTCTTCAGTTCGCGCATCGGATACACCTACAGCTTCAACGAGCTCAACGACTACGACTTCCAGGGCTTCGAGGGCGCGACCGTCTGTGACAACGGCGCCTGTGATGGCGCGGCGCCGCTCGATGAGATCGACCCGGGGCTCACCCTGCCACTCACCGAGCGCTACTTCCTCGGTGGTATCGGCTCGTACCAGCTGCGCGGCTACAAGGCCCGAACGATCGGCCCGCGTCGCCCGATCCTCTACCGGATCGAAGGCGAAGGCACCTTCGCACAGTTCGCCTCGCGCGACGGCCGCGTATTCCTCCCGGTTGGGCGTCAGTTCGATCCCGCGACGCGCACGACCTTCTGTAACGACGAGGTCCCCGTCATTACCGGCACCACGATCGGCATCAACACCCAGGGCGATCAGGACGGCAAGTGCAACGACCTCGACGACAAGAAGATCGAGGACTTCGAAGACCTCGGCGAAACCGACGTGATCGGCGGCAACAAGTTTGCCCTGGTGAACTTCGAGTATCGTTTCCCGTTGTCGGAGGAAGTCGGCCTTCAGGCGGTGTTCTTCGTCGATGGCGGCAACTCGTATGGCGAGGGCGAATCCCTGTTCGACGTGACGGACTGGCGCTACGCTTACGGCGGCGGGTTGTTGTGGTTCTCCCCCTTCGGCCCGCTCCAGATCGTTCTGGGCTTCCCCATCGATCCGCTCCCCGTCGAAAACAGTCCGGTTTTCGAGTTTTCGGTCGGGGGATTCGTCCAATGATCCGGCTGATCCCGCACCACCGCCCGGGCGTGACCGCTTGAAGCGGTCCATCATGCCCGTCCTTCATTGCCATCGGCATCGGGCGTAACTTCCACCGTGACAAGAGAGCACAAGACCATGACCCAAGCGAGCGAACGCAACCCTTCTCGAAAACTCCTCCTGCTGATCGTGACCGGGCTGCTGCTCGGCTTCGCAATCGGCGCCGGCGGCGAAGCGACCAAGATCGGCATCGTCGATCTCGATCAGGCCGTGATGTCGACCAACGAGGGCAAGGCGGCGCGCGACGAACTCGAGCGCAAGAAGCGCGAGGCCGAGCAGTCGATCCAGCCCCTGGCGGAGCGCTATCAGGAGATGGCCAAGGAGTTCGAGGCGAAGCAGTTCGTGCTCTCGGACGACGCGCGCTTCCAGAAGCAGCTCGACATCCAGGAGCTGCGCAACGAGATCGAAAGCAAGAGCAAGCAGCTGCAGGGCCAGCTCGAACTCGCCCAGGAACGCCTCGTCGGGCCCCTGCGCACGAAGCTCTTCGAGATCGTCGAAGAGGTCGGTCGCGAGGGCGGATACGCTCTCATAATCGGTCGCGGCACGCCGGGGGTCATGTATACGCGTGAAGCGCTCGATATCACGGATCAGGTGATCAAGAAGTTCAACGAAAAGGGCTAGACCTCAGGGTCAGGGAGGGCCCGGCGTGCCCGAGGTGCACGAAACCGCCGTGGTCGATCCCGGTGCGTCGCTCGAGAGCGGCGTCGTGGTAGGGCCCTATGCGGTGATCGGCGCCGAGGTCGAACTCGCCGAAGACGTGAACGTGGGCGCCCACGTGGTGATCGAGGGGCGCACCCGAATCGGCGCGCGTACGCGCATCCATCCCTTCGCCTGCCTCGGCGGCGCGCCCCAGGTGACGAGCGCCTTCGCCGACGATCCGGACGACCCGCGCGTCGGCCTCGAGATCGGCGCCGACAACGTGCTGCGCGAGCACGTGACGGTGCACGTGGGCACGGCCGCGGGCCGCGGCCGCACGCGGATCGGCGACGCCAACTACCTGATGAACGGCGTGCACATCGCCCACGACGGCCAGCTGGGTTCGCATTGCGTACTCGCGAGCTTCAGCGGGCTGGCCGGCCACGTGAGCGTCGACGATCACGCCGTTCTCGGCGCCTATACCGGCGTGCATCAGTTCGGACGCATCGGCGAGTCGGTGATGACCGCGTCGGGGACGAAGCTCTCCCTCGATGCTCCGCCGTTTTCGCTGGTCGCGGGAGATCGTGCGCGACTCATGGGCGTGAACCGCGTGGGCCTCAAGCGACGCGGCTTTTCGCGCGAAACGCAGGGGCAGATCAAGCGCGCCTTCCAGCTGTGTTTCCACTCGCAGTTGCGCCTCGACGAGGCTCTCGAAAACGTGCGCGACGAACTCAAGGGCGTCCCCGAAGCCGAGCGGCTGGTGGCGTTTCTCGAAACCAGCGAGCGCGGCTGCTGTCGACCCTGAGCGGGGGGTGCGGTCCGCACCGCACCCACCACGACCCCGCGGAGAATGCGGTGCCGAACCACAGCGCGACGTCCAGTCTGGGGCTGATTGCAGGGGAGGGTGAGCTTCCCGTCGTGATGGCGCGTGCAGCCCGCCGTTCGGGCCACGAAGTCCAGGCGATCGGCTACCACGGCATCACCGATCCGAACCTCGCCGACGCCGTCGATGGGATCGAGTGGCTCCACCTGGGAGAGTTCGAGGCACTGCTCGCCCACTTCTCGAAGTGCGGTGTGAAGGAGGCCGTTCTCGCAGGCAAGGTCTCGAAGCAGCACCTCTACGGTGACATCGCGTCGCTGCGTCCCGATGCCCGCGCCCTCGCTTTGATCTCGCGCGTCGCCGATCGCCGCGACGACTCGATCCTCGGCGCGATCGCGACGGCCCTGGCCGACGAAGGCGTCGCGCTGCGTTCCCAACTCGACTTCTGCACGGATCTCGTGGCGGCGCCGGGTGTGCTGGGAAGCGTCGAACCGAGCGGAGCCCAGTGGGCCGACATCCGCTTCGGCTGGCCGATCGCCAAGGCGATGGGTGGTCTCGACGTGGGACAGTCCATCGTGGTCCAATCGGCGGCGGTGCTCGCCGTCGAAGCGATCGAGGGAACCGACGAGGCGGTTCGCCGCGGAGGATCGTTGGGAAGCGGCGACGCCACCCTGATCAAGGTGGCCAAGCCGGGACAGGATCCGCGCTTCGATCTGCCGACGATCGGCCCGCGCACCCTCGCGGCGATGCTCGAGTCGGGGGTGAACGCCTTGGCCTTCGAAGCCCACTGCACGATCATTCTCGATCGTGAATTGTTGCTCCAGACTGCCGATGCACATGGGGTCGCGGTGGTGTCCGTTTCGTCGACGTCGATCGACGGAGGCGGTTCCTCGACGCCGGGTTGAAACAGCGAACTGTAGAAGCGAACGCGGAAGCGAATCGAGAGACGACGAAGGGAACGAAGCCGCAGTGAATGCAGCAGTGAAGGAACTCAGGATCGTCGTCATCGGCGCGGGTCATATGGGTCGCCGCCACGCCCAGAAGGTGAGCGATCTCTGCGAGGCCGGTGAGGGCGTTCGCCTGGCCGGCGTCGTCGACATCGTCGAGCAACGCGCGCGCGACGTCGGGCGCAGGCTCGGCGTGCCGTACTCGGCCGATACGCATGCCATGATCCAGGCCGCAGACATCGCGATCGTGGCGGTCTCCACCGTGGGGCACTTCGACGTGGTGCGCACGGCGCTCCTCGCCGGCTGCGACGTGCTGGTGGAGAAGCCGATCGCCGCGACTCTCGAAGAAGGAGAGGCGCTGATCGCGCTGGCGCAGAAGATGGGCCGCGTGCTGCAGGTCGGGCATCTCGAATGGTTCAACAACGCCATGCGGGTGATTCGCGATCGCATCCATCGACCGCGCTTCATCGAAGCCCATCGCATGGGCCCGTACTCCCATCGCGCCACCGACATCGACGTGGTGCGCGATCTCATGATCCACGACCTCGAGATTCTGCAGCGTCTCGTTGGAGAGCCTCCGGAACGCATCGAGGCGATCGGCATCCCGGTGATGAGCGACAAGGCCGACATCGCGAACGCGCGGCTCACCTTTCCCGACGGTTGCGTGGCGAACCTGACGGCCAGCCGCGTGTCGCTCGCGCCGATGCGTAGACTCCGCTTCTTCCAGCAGGACGGCTACTTCTCGATCGACTTCCTCGAGCAGACGGCGGCCGTGATCCGCCGCGAACTTCCCCACGACACCGAGCCCCCCGAACTCACGGTGGAGAAGGTGGAGGTCGACCGCGGCGATGCCCTGCTCGGACAGTTGAAACACTTCGTCGAAGCCGTGCGCACGGGCACCAAACCCGTGGTGGACGGCGCCGAGGGCCTCGGTGCGCTTCGAACCGCTGTGCGCGTGAACGAAGCCATGCCGCCCCTCGAAGACCCCGCCGCGCGATGACGACGCTGCTGATCTCCGCGGGCGATGCCTCCGGTGATCTGCATGCGGCGGGCTTCGCGCGCGCCTTCCTGGCCCGTCATCCCGACGCGCGACTCGTCGGCATGGGGGGCGAGGCGATGCGCGAGGCGGGTGTGGACGTGAAGGTCGACGCCCGCGAACTCGCGACCAGCGGTTTCCTCGAGCTCGTGCTGCAGTTGCCGCGCATCGTCTCGGTGTGGCGGAAGATGAATCGACTGCTGCGGGAGAGCGATCCCGATCTCGTTCTGTTGGTCGATTCGGGTGGCTTCAATCTTCCCTTTGCGAAGCGCGTGCGACGCGCGAGCCGCGCGCGCACCCTCTACTACGTGGCGCCGCAGGTCTGGGCCTGGCGCAAGCGGCGCATCGATCGGATGGCGCGTCGCGTGGACGAGGTGGCGGTGATCTTTCCCTTCGAACCCGAGGTCTATGCCGAGCGCGGCGCGCGAGCGACCTTCGTCGGGCATCCCTTGGTCGAAGCGGTCGAGGTACGCGATCGGGAGGCCGTGCGCAGGGAGCAGGGCATCGATCCGCGCGAGAAGGTGGTGGCGGTCTTTCCGGGCAGTCGCCGCAACGAAGTGGCGCGCCAGCTGCCCGTGCAACTCGAGGCGTGTCGCCGACTCGCGGCGAGGCACCCGGGCCTTCGGGTGCAGGTGGTTCGGGCGCCGAGCATCACGGGCGAAGAACTCGCGCGGGCTGCTGGAGAACGGATCGATGATCCGGCCTACGAGGTGGCTTTCGTCGACTTCGACGCGCATACGGCGATGGCGGGGTGCGACGTCGTGCTCGCGAAGCCCGGCACCGTCACCCTCGAGGCGGCGCTCCTGGCCCGGCCCATGGCGGTGGTGGCCTGCGTGAACCCGCTGACCGCCTTCATCGTGCGGCGCCTCGTTTCCCTTTCGCTCTACGCGATGCCGAACGTGATCGCGGGGCAGGAGGTCGTGCCCGAGTTCGTGCAGGAGGAGGCCGATCCGGACGACATCGCGAATGCGATCGAAGCGCTCTTCGACGGACCGGCGCGAGAGCGACAGTGCAAGGAACTCGCGGCGGTGGCGGCCCGCCTGGGCAGGGGTGGGGCGGCGGAGCGTGCGTGTGACCTCGCGGAGAAGTGGCTTGCGAATCCTGCGAACTAGCTTGCTGCTGCTGGTGGGGGCGTTGCTCGCACCGTGGGTCGCGATCGCGTGGCTCGTGCGGCCCGCCTTGCGGCCGGGTTGGCGCGAACGTATGGGCGACATCGCGGTTCCCTCGCGCGGTCGCGTCTGGGTGCACGGCGCGAGCCTCGGCGAGGCGCAGGTCGTTTCCTCCCTCGTCGCACGACTCGAAGCCGATGGCGTGTCCTGCTTCGCGACGGCGCTCAGCGAGACGGGACGCGAGACCCTCGCAAACCGACTCGGTGCTTCCCCGCATGCCATCCCCCACGCCTACTCGCCGATCGATCATCCCTGGAGCGTGGCGCGCGCTTTCGAGCGGATCGCTCCGCGCGCGCTCGTGCTGGTGGAGACCGAACTCTGGCCCTTCCTGATCCTGGGAGCGCTCGTCCGCGGTGTGCCGGTGTTCGTGGTCTCCGCGCGGCTCTCCGACCCATCGTTTCCGCGCTACCGGGCTCTGCGGTTCTGCGTCTCGCCGCTGCTTTCGCGCTTCGCGGGCGTCGCGGCCCGATCCGAGGAAGATGCGGCGCGCTTCATCGAACTCGGCGCGAAGCCCGAACGTGTGCGGGTGTTGGGCGACCTGAAACTCGACCCGGTGAGTCGCTTCGATCGGGTGGCCGCCGATCTGGTTCGCGCCCTCGATGGCCAGCCCGTCGTGATCGGTGGGAGCACCCATCCCGGGGAGGAGGCGGCCCTGCTCGATGCGCTCACGGCGTGTGGGGGGCGCGGTCACTCGGCCGTGCTCGTGCTCGCCCCGCGACATCTCGAACGCACCCGTGCGGTGATCGAAGAGGCGACCGCATCCGGACGCCGTGTCGTGCAGCGCACGCGACTCGAAGGCGCGTCGCTCTGCCCGGGAGACGTCCTGGTGCTCGATACGACGGGTGAGCTTGCGGCGCTCTACGCGACGGCGAGCGCGGCTTTCGTGGGTGGCACCCTGGCGCCGATCGGTGGCCACAACCTGCTCGAGCCGCTCTTTCAAGGGGCGCCGGTCGTCCTGGGACCCGAGATCGAGAACGTTCGTGAAACGGCACGCATCGCACTCGACTGCGGTGCGGCCATGGCCGTTGACGATGCGCGAGAGCTGGGCGACGCGTTCGGGGCGCTGCTCGCTGACCCCAAGGATGCGCGGGCCCGCGGAGCGGCGGGGCGAGAGGCGTTGACTGCGCGTGCCGGGAACGTCGAACGAACCGCGCGCTGGTTGCGCGAGCATGGGGGCGAGGTGGGCGCGTGAACCTCCCGTGGCGAAATCCCGAGCCGGAGCGCTGGTTCGAACGGATCCTCTGGTCGCCCCTCGCGATCCCGGCCCTCGCCATCGCATGGGGGGCTTGCTTCGATCGCATGCGCAAACAGCGCGGCGCCGATCGTCCCGTTCGCGTCGACGCCCGGGTGCTGAGCGTGGGGGCACTCACGGTCGGCGGGGCGGGAAAGACGCCGCTGGCCGCCTGGATCGCCAACGGGCTGCGCGCGCGGGGCACCGAGGTGGCGTTGCTGACCCGCGGCTATCGCCGACGCGCGGGCGCAGCGGTGACGATCGCTTCGGACGGTCGATCGCTATGCGCGAGTGCGGCCGAAGTGGGTGACGAAGCGCATCTACTCGCGCGCCACGCACCGGGGGTTCCCGTCGTCGTCGCGCCCGATCGCGCACAGGGGGCGCGGCGCGCGATTGCCCTCTACGGTGCGGAGGTGCTGGTGCTCGACGATGGTTTCCAGCACCATGCCCTGGCCCGCGATCTCGACGTGATCGCCATCGATACCGCCTTCGGTCTCGGCAATGGCAAGGCGCTCCCCCGCGGTCCCCTGCGCGAACCCCTCGCCGCCCTCGGCCGCGCGCAGGCCGTGGCCTGGATCGGCGATGCGCCGGACGATGAACTCTCGAGGCGCGTCGACGCATACACCGAAGGGGCCCTGCGTTTCGTCGCGCGTCGCACGCCGAGGAGCCTGCGCGCCCACGGCGGTGACTTCGGAGTCGACGCCCGGGTGCTGCGCGGCATGAAGGTGGGGATGCTCTGCGGCATCGCGCGACCGGACTCCCTGCGCGCGAGTCTCGAAGGGCTGGGTGCCGAAGTGATCGCCGAGCGCAGCTTCCGCGATCACCACCGCTACCGCGCGCGCGATCTGCGCGGGCTCGCGAAGCGCGCCGACATCTGGATCACGACCGAGAAGGACGCCGGGAAGATCCACTCGGATTGGGTTCGCGACATCGACCTGCGCGTCCTCGGCATTCGGCTCGAAGTCGAAGAACCCGCACGCGTGCTGGCGCAGCTCGAGGAGGCTCTCGGCCTGCGGCGTCGCTAGCGCGCGATGTAGCGGTCGATCACGTGGTGGTACCAGGAGATGCGACGCTCCTGGTCGGCCAGGGTGGCGCCGCGATAGCCGGCCGAGCGCAACCCGAGCTGTTGTGAGACGAAGACGCTGGCGTCTTCGTCGATCCCGCCGCCCAGGTGGATCTCCCCGAGCTTCCCGCGCTGATGGGGAACCTCGGCGTCGCGCTGCACGCGATCCGACATCGACATCGCGAAGTACTCGTCCGCACCTTCGGGAAAGAGGGTGAAATACCAGACGTCGAAGACGCACTTCTCGGGATCGGATGGGTGGGGGAGGGCGCGCAGGAAGATGCAGCCGTCGGGCTTCATCGAAAGCGCGAGATTCGGAAAGACCGTGTAGTGGAAATGGTCGGTGAGTTGGGCGTCGACGTAGCGTGAGAAGTCGAAGCCCTTCTTGGCACCGAGCGCGCGCTTCTGCGCCTGGAGGGCCGGCCGCATCTCCTCGACGCGACCGCGGAAGCGTTCCGGATGGAGATCCCACGCCTCGAGTTCGCTCTTCATCACCTGAAGCACGCGGTCCTCGCGATCTCCGGCCCGCGGGCTCGGCCCGCCGCCTCGCATCCACATACGCGTGTGTCCGTTGGGGTAGAGGTCGAATCGGGTGGCCTGGTAGGTGTCGTCGAGGAAGAACTTGAGCGCCGGGTGCACGGTGGGGATGTGATAGGACTCGTGAAAGTTGTCGAGCACCACCTTCCAGTTGCAGTCGGCTTCGAGGGTGATGTGATGGGTTCGCACCATCTCGGGGAAGCGCCAGGTGTCGATCTCTTGCGCGATCGGTGAGAGGAACTCCTCGAGGGATTCAGCGTCTTCGGCGAGATTGAACCAGACGAAACCGCCCCAGAGTGAGACGCGCACCTCGTTCAGTCGCAGCTCCCCGCATGGGTCGCCCTGGGGAAAATCCTCCGGGTCCTGAACCCGCTGCAACGCGCCGTCGGTCCCCCAGACCCATCCGTGATAGGCACAGACGAAGGCGCCGGCGTGTCCGCGTTCTTCTCCGACGAGGCGATTGCCGCGGTGCTGGCAGACGTTGTAGTAGCCGCGAACCCGGCCTTCCCGGTCGCGAGTGAAGAGGAGGGATTCGCGACCGAGGTCCGCGCGAACGAAATCACCCGGGGCCGCGAGTTCGGCTTCGAGGCAGCCGATCTGCCAGACCCGACTCCAGAGCCCGTCGATCTCGCGGAGCATGAAGTCGCGGGAGGTGTAGCGCTCGGGTTCGAGGGCGTGGGCTTCGAACTTCGGCTCGTCGACCTTCGAGAGATCGAGGGGCGACATCCGATCGGGCTGGGCCATCGTTCGAGAGTAACCCAGCCCGATCGCCCGCTTGCGCGGCATACTCTTCCCGCGTCGTCGAAGCCGGGGTGGGTCGAGCTGTTTTCTACGATGTCGTGTCTCATGAAGCCGAGCCGGTGTCGGCGCGGGTGTGGAGTGGTGGTCGAGGTGTCGCAGGGGGCGCAGCGGATGGAGCAAAACGGCGCGGAGCGAGATCGCGGCGTCGTGACGTATTGCGTGCGCGACGTCGGCGGTTTCAGTGGCAGCAGGCAAAGCCCCCTCGACTGGTTGCGTGCGCTCTCCGCGCTCGAGATGGATCCCGTGCTCGTGACCCGTTCGGCGCGCCCAGGCCTCGGTGCGAATGACGATCTCCCGGCCACACTGCGCTGGGCGCGGATCAAGAAGCGCACCCGAGGGCCCCGCTGGGTCCGCAGGGTCGTGGCCTGGGCGACGTTGCTATGGCGTCGCATCCAACTCGGCTACTGGCGCTCGGACGTCGTGATCGTCGAAGGGCGCAACGGCTTCAAGTTCGCCCGCTACCTGGGGCTTCGGGGCCGGCGCACGACCGCGCTGATGGTGCGCGGACAACCCGACCAATACAGCACCGAGGTCGCGGACAAGGATCGCTTCGCCAAGATGAAGGAGGCGATCGAGCACTGCGACAGCGTGATCTTCAACGCGCCGCGCATGATGCGCATGTGGCAGGAGGCGGTGGGCCTCGAGGGAAAGCGCACCCTGGTGGTGGCGAACGCCGCCCGTGAACGCGAGATCGAGGCGATCCGGGCCCGCTCGCGCAATGAAGTGCGCGACGCCCTGGGGCTCGACCGCGAAGCCACGATCGTACTCTGCCTGGCGTCGATGCAGCGGCGCAAGGGGCAGGACGTTCTGGTGGATGCCTGGCCTCGGGTGCGGGCGGAGCATCCGGACGCCCAGCTCCACCTGGTCGGGCCGATCGCGAAGCGGGGAGACGGGGTATTGCTCGCCGAACGCGCTGCGAAGCTCGAAGGGGTCGAGGTCACGGGACCGCGACGCGACGCCCTCGAATACATCTACGCCGCCGACATCCTGGTGTTGCCGTCGCGCGGCGAATCAATGCCGCGGGTGATCCTCGAGGCGATGGCCCTCGGGACGCCCGTGATCTCGACACCCGTGGGTGCCGTCCCCGACATGATCGAGCACGACACGAGCGGGCTGATCTTCGAGACCGACGATGTCTCCGGCGCCGCGCAGGCGATCTCCTCCCTCGTCGCCGCGCCCGAACGGCGTGCGCGTCTCGCCGAGCAGGCCCGCACCGATTATTGGAAAAACTACTCGCGAGAACATCAACGACAGCAGCTGAACGATGTGGTCGCCGCCCTCCTCGAACACCCTCAGCCGGCCCCGCCACGCTAGGATCCGAAACCATGGGACTCCTCACGAAGCTGCTTCCGACGCGGCGAGCGGTCAAAGAGATCAGGAAGAGCGTTCGCAAACTCGCGAAGCGCCTCGACGCCGAATCGAGCGTCAACCGCACGCACCGGTACACGCTCTACAGCATGTCGGATGCACTGACGGGCCTCGCCGAGGGCAGCGTCTGCATCGACTGCGGCGCGCATCAGGGTTTGATCTCCGAGGTCTTCCTGCGCCTCGGCGCCACCGTCTACGCCTTCGAGGCCAACCCCTACATGCACAACACGATCCGCTTCCGACTGCACGATTGGATCGAGCGGGGAAGGCTGCATCCGATCAACCGCGCCGTGTGGGATCGCGAGGAGCTGATCAAGCTCTACATGCGCGACGACCTCGATGCCGAAACCCTGCTGCAATCGGCCTCGGAGAGTTCGTCGCTGCTGGTCGAGAAGACCCGCGACGACGTGAAGTACAAGACCAGCGCCGAGAACTACGTCGAGGTGATGAGCGTCGATCTGTGCAAGTTCATCGAATCCCTCGACCGCGAGGTGCACATCCTCAAGATGGACATCGAGGGAGTGGAGTTCGACGTGTTGCTGAAGCTGATCGAGGCGGGCCTGCACGAGCGGATCAAGCACATCTTCGTGGAGACCCACGACCACAAGATCCCGGAACTCGCCGAGAAGGCGCGGCGAACGCGCGAGTTGATCGCGGAGCGCGGGATCGAGAACATCGATCTCGAGTGGCATTGAGGCACGGGGCTCCCGGCCCTTCTGCCGCAACGCGAACCATGAAGATCCTCCTCACCACGCTCAACATCCACCGGCCCACGGGGCTACGCGCGTTCATCAACATCGCAAACGCGCTGCATCGGCGCGGCCACGAGGTGATGTTCCTGGTCGACAAGAAGAGCGTCCGGGAGGGGCAACGTCCCTTCTACCCCCTCGACGACGAGGTGGAGATCCGAAACGCGCGACCCTGGGACGACGAGCCTGTGCGGGAGACGCTTCCCCAGTTGTGGCGGCGCCTTCGCCGGCGTGTTCGGCTGCTGCTCCATCGAAATGTCCACAGCCGCGCACATTGGGAAGCGAAATTCGAGCCCAAGATCGATCGCCTGCGGGCGGCGTTCCGCGAGATCGATCCCGACGTGGTCATCGCCTTCCTGCCGAGCACGTTTACCTATGCCGCGAAGGCCCTCGAGGGGTCGCGTGCGGCCTTCCTCCTCGCCAATCGCAACAGCCCCTTCCGGGACTACACCGAGGCGCGCTACGAGCCGAGTCGCTACGACGTCGCCATGCGCTTCGAGGCGGCCGAGGCCTGCACCCTGAACCTCGTCCAACTCGAGGCCTACAAGGAGATCTTCTCCTCCGAAGTGCAGGAGAAGACGCGGGTCATTCCCAATTGGGTCGAGTGGATTCCCGACGACGCGATCGCGCATCCCGGAATCGAAGAGGAGACGAACGTCATCCTCTCGGTGGGGCGTCTCCACGAACAGAAGAACCACGTACTCCTGATCGAGAGCTTCGCGAAGATCGCGGATCGCCACCCCGGCTGGGAGGTCGCGATCGCGGGCGCGGGCAAGCTCGAACCCAAGCTCCAGCAGCGGATCGACGAACTCGGGCTCACCGGCCGTGTGCGACTACTCGGCGCGCGCAAGGACATGGAGGCCCTCTACGCGAGCTCGAAGGTCTTCGCCTTCCCGTCGCGCTGGGAGGGCTTCTCGAACGCCCACCTCGAGGCGATGGTCCACAACCTGCCGTCGCTGGGCCTCGAATCGTGCATCTACATGCGAGAGATCACCGAGCGAAGCAAGGGTGGGTTGTTGGCGTCCGACGATGTCGACGACTACGCGGAGAAGCTCGAGCGGTTGATCGAAGATCCCGCCGAGCGCGCACAGCTCGGCGCGAACGCCCGTCAGTTCGCCCGTCAGTTCGAGCGCGAATCGATCGTCGACCAGTGGGAAGCCGTGCTCGAAGAAGCGCGGCAGAAGGCCGAAGCCGGCGCCTAGCCCTCGGCTTCCTGGCTCGCCTCGACCACCGCGGCGATCCGCTCCGGATCCACCCGGCGCATCAGGTGCTCGAACTTCGCCACGGTATTGCCTTCGAGGGGCGTGGCGGCGTCTTCCCAGCGCGGCGCTCCCTCGCTCAGCAGCGCGCTCGCCTTGATGGCGAGGTCCGGAAGCACCGGGGCGAGATAGATCGTGATCTGCCGGAACAGATTGAGGGCGACGCTGCAGACCTCGAGTAGCTCGTCGGCCTTCTCGGGATCCTTGCGCAGCACCCAGGGCGCCTTCGCTTCGACGTATTCGTTCGCCTTGTCGGCCAGGGCCATCACCGAGCGAATCGCCTTGCCCGAATCGCAGGCTTCGTAGTCGGCGGCGATCTCCTCACCCGCCGCCGCCCCCGCAGCGAAGAGCCCGCCGTCTTCGGGGTAGGGCGCGAGCGCCTGGCCTTCGACGAAGCGCGCCGTGCGGCTCGCGAGGTTCACCACCTTGCCCACGAGGTCGCTGTTCACCTTGGCCGCGAACTCCTCGAGGTTGAGGTCGATGTCCTGCACCGCACTCGAGAGCTTGCTCGCGTAGAAATAACGCAGGTAGTCGGGGGAGAGATGTTCGCGGTAGACGCGGGCATTGATGAAGGTGCCCTTGCTCTTGCTCATCTTCTCGCCGTTCACGGTGAGGAAGCCGTGGATGTGCACCTTGTGGGGCAGCTCGAAGCCCGCGCTCTTCAGCATCGCGGGCCAGAAGAGAGTGTGGAAGTAGGCGATGTCCTTGCCGATGAAGTGATGGATCTCGCAATCGGGGTTGCGCCACCAGTCGTCGAGGTTCTCACCCGTTTCGGCGCACCAGTCGGCGGTCGCGCTGATGTAGCCAATCGGTGCATCGACCCAGACGTAGAAGTAGTGCCCGGGGGCGTCCGGGATCTCGAAGCCGAAGTAGGGCGCCGGGCGACTCACGTCCCAATCGCGCAAGGGCTCGGAGAGGAAGCTGCCCTTCAGCCAGTTCGCGATCTCGGGTTGAACGTGGTCGCCGTTCTGCGTCCAGTCCTCGAGGAAATCCTGGAAGTTCGAGAGCTGCACGAAGAGGTGCTTCGCCGTACGCGTCTCGGGGGTGCTTCCCGAGAGGGTGCTCTTCGGGTTGCCGAGTTCGTCGGGTGTGTAGGTGGCGCCGCAGTTGTCGCAGTTGTCGCCGTACTGGTCTCCCTTGCCGCAGCGAGGGCACTCGCCCTTCACGAAACGATCGGCGAGGAAGACTCCCGCTTCGGGGTCGAAGAGTTGGGTGACGTCGCGCTCGACGACGTGGCCGCCGGCGCGCAGCGCCGCCCAGATCTCGTGGACGAGCTCGCGGTTGCTCTCGGCATGGGTGCTGCCGAAGTGGTCGACCGACACCCCGAAGGCTTCGAAGTCCTCCTGGTGGGCTTCGCTCATGGTGGACAGGATGACGTCCGGCTCCACCCCCTCTTCGCGCGCGCGGATCATCGTCGCCGTGCCGTGGGTGTCGTCCGCGCAGAAGTAGCGGACGTCGTGTCCGCGCAGGCGCTGGAAGCGAACCCAGATGTCGGTCTGGAGGTATTCGACGAGGTGCCCGAGATGGATGTGTCCATTCACATAGGGCAGGCCACTCGTGACCAGGATCTTTCGCGGCTCGGACGCCATTCGGGCGGGCTCCAGGATTCGAGGAGGGCCAACTCTCGCGCGAAAACGCGAGCTGGCCAAGGGGGTCCTTCATCGAACAAACTGTGGTGATGGCTGAACACTTCGATCTGATCGTGCGCGGGGGCACCCTCATCGACGGAACCGGGGCGCCGCGCAGCGCGGGCGACGTGGCCGTCAAAGACGGACGCATCGCGGCCCTGGGCGAGGTGGCCGGGACGGCCGACCGGGAAATCGACGCCACCGGCTGCATCGTGGCCCCGGGCTTCATCGACGTCCACACCCACTACGACGCCCAGGTAATGTGGGATCGCATGCTGAGCATCTCCCCCTGGCATGGGGTGACGTCGGTGGTGGTCGGCAACTGCGGCTTCGGCATCGCGCCCACCCGCGCGGCCCACCGCGAGTTGATCCTGCGCACCCTCGAGAATGTCGAGGGGATGTCCTACGACGCGCTGCTCGAAGGCGTCGGCGACGATTGGGGCTTCGAATCCTTCCCCGAGTACCTCGACGCCGTCGAGGAGCGCGGCACCGCGATCAACTTCGCGGCGCTGCTCGGCCACACCCCCCTGCGCATGTTCGTGATGGGGGAAGAGAGCACCGAGCGCGAGGCCACCGAGGGCGAGATCGCCCAGATGCAGGCGATCCTGCGCGAGGGTCTCGAGGCCGGGGCCGTGGGCTTCGCCACCTCGAAGTCCCCCACCCACGTGGGCTGGGCCGGGCGCCCGGTGCCGAGTCGCGAAGCCAGCTACGAGGAGATCCGCGCCCTGGCCGAGGTGCTCGGCGATTTCGATCACGGCATGATGCAGGCGACCGTCGGCCCCGGTTTCTTCTTCGAGCAATTCGGAGAGATCGCGGGGGCGACCGACTCCCACGTGAGTTGGACCGCGCTGCTCGGCGGGATGGCCGGGCCCGGGAGCCACCGCGGCTTCCTCGAAGCGAGCGAGAAGCTCCTCGACCAGGGGCTCCCCGTCTTTCCCCAGGTGACGTGTCGGCCGCTCAACTTCGAATTCCAGTGGAGCGCGCCGTTCCCCTTCGAGAGCCTTCCCTACTTCAAGCCGGTCTCCGAGGCGGACCACGCGGGCAAGCTGCGTATCTACGCCGACGACGCTTTCCGCGCCCAGTTCAAGGAGAAGGCCCCGGGCGGCATCACGGGGCGCTGGGAAGACACCGTGATCGTCGACGTGCCGGGAGAACCCGACCTCGCCGAGCGACCGGTGTGCGAAGTGGCCGAAGAACGCGGAGTGCATCCCGTCGATCTGCTGCTCGACTTCGCGATCTCGAGCGATCTCGCGGCGCGCTTCCGCATGGCGATCTTCAATACCGTCGAAGAGGAAGTCGCCGAGTTGCTCACGCATCCCGCGGTGGTGCTCGGTCTGTCGGATGCGGGGGCGCATGCGAGTCAGCTCTGCGACGCCTGCTTCAGTACGCATCTGCTGAGCCACTGGACACGCGAGAAGCAGGTCCTGACCCTCGAAGAAGCCGTGCGACTGCTGACTTCGCGTTCGGCCGACGTCTTCGGCATCACCGATCGCGGCCGTCTCGAAGTCGGTCTCGCAGCCGATCTCGCGATCTTCGATCCCGATCGCGTGGCCTGCTCGAGCCTGCAACGCGTGCACGATCTACCGGGGGGTGGCGATCGCTTGATCTCCGAAGCTACCGGGATGAGGGCCGTCGTGGTCAATGGCACCGTATTGCGTGAGAACGATGCCGATGTGATCGACACCGCGGGTGCGCTTCCGGGCCGTGTACTGCGAGGTGGACGCGCGCGCTGAGTCGGGCTGCCTCAACCTGCGACCGCTCTGCGCGACTGGTGCCTATCGAAAAAATGAATCGCAGTGTTTGGCGCGCGAGGTTCTCCCGAACCCCGCTAGAATCTCCCGCCATGACGAGCGCAGCGATCAATTTCCGAAGCGGCTACATCGTGAACCCGATCAATGATCGGATCTGGTTCCTCGGGCTGCCCTTTCTGGCGATCGGGGCGGCCCTGGCTTCGCAACTCCACCTGCCGGGTGTCTGGCTGGTGGCCGTGAGCGCGCTCGTCACCGTGCCGCACCAGGGGGTCACCTTCCTCCGGGTCTACGCCTCGCCGACCGAGCGCGCCCGCTGGCCCAGGCTGCTCACCGCGGGGCCCCTGATCCTGATCCCCGGCGTCTACTTCATGATCGAGTGGAATCCGTGGTTGCTGATTCTGGGAGTGACCCTCTGGGACCATCAGCACTCGATCATGCAGCAGTACGGTTTCGCCCGGATCTACGATCACAAGGCCGAAGCCGGCGCTCCCCTCACTCCCAAGTTCGACTACTACCTGAACTGGGTGCTGTTCGTGAACATGCTGCTGGTCACCGACCTGTTCACCCGCTTCTGGGTACGGACCTTCCAGCAGGTTGGATATACACCTTCGGTCGAGTTCGTGAGTACGGTCCAGACCGTTTCGTGGGGGGTAACGACCGCCTTCCTCATCGCCTACGCGTTCCACGTGGTGCGCAGCGTTCGCGCCGGCCATGCCATCAACCCGACGAAGTACCTCTTCATCGGGGCGAGCTACTTCCTCTGGTACTACATGGCGTTCTCGACGCTCAGCATGGTCGTCTTCTCGATCGCCCACCGCATCATGCACGGCGTGCAGTACATCGTCATGGTGTACTTCTACAACGTCAACACGGTGGCGCGAACCGGCGGCGACTCGAAGATCCTGCAGCTGCTCGGCCGGCCCGAGCCCAAGTGGGTGTTCGCCTTCGTCGCGCTCTGCGGAGTGTACGCGCTCTTCTTCTGGCAGCTCACGCTGGCGCGCGGTTTCTCCGAGGATTACGACATCTTCGCCGCTTCGCTGATCTCGTCCTTCGCGCTGTTGCACTACTACATGGACGCGTTCATCTGGAAGATCCGGAAGCCCGAACTCGCCGACAATCTCTAGGCCGCACTAGAGGGTCTTGAGGACGTACTCCGAAGTGGGGTGTGACTCGATCTTCGAAAGATCGAGGAAGGCCGAGACGCTCTCCATCATGCGCCCGAGGTTCTCCTCGAGCTTCTCCTGTGACCCATCGGCCTTGTACCAGAGCATGGGGTCCGTCACGGCTTCGGTGGGGAAGCCCTCTTCGACGATGCCCGCCCACGGCGGCGCACCTTCGGTGAGCGCGCGCACGATCACGTTGCGCACGTAGCGATAAGTGTCCTGGGTCTCCATCGCGACCTTGCGCTGCACGACCTGCCAGTGTTCGAGGAAGTCTTCGTACGAGATGTCCGCTTTCGGGGTGATGCTCGTGAGCAGGGTGGTTCCCGGTGTGCGTTCACCAACGGGGGCGGTGTGGGTCGTGTTCAGCAGGGGGACGGATTCGACGGCGAGGTAGCCCGCCATCCGTGTGGTGACGTCGCTGATGGCGGCTTCGATGGGAGCGCGGTCGGCGGCGTCGGCGAGGTCCACCCAGACGTTGATCATCCCGCAATGGGGATCGTCGACCTGGGTGATGCGCGCGGGGGAGAGGGCGGCGGTGGTTTCGTCGGGGCAGAGCACTGACAGGGCGTGAACGCCCTTCGTCCCGAGGATCCGCTTCGCCGTATCGCCGACGAGCTGGTCGCGAAACGTCTCGTCGGCAACGTCGACGGGTTTCCAGACCACGTAACAGATCTTCTCCATCAGTCTTCCTTCTGGCCGCCCTGTTCATAGAAGGCGGTGAGTGAGTCGTGCACCTGCGTGGCCCGCTCGCCGCGCCAGCCCTGCAGCGCGGCCAGGACGAAGTAGACCTGCTCCCGCATCGAGTCCGGGTTCTGCTTGATGGCCTCGAGGGCGCGCTCCGCCATCGCGCGCACGGGGCCGCTCGGGCACTCGCGCGTGATCGCAACGAAGCTCTCGACGACGCCGAGCTGTCGCGTGTAGTCCTTGCCGCCTTTCTTTTCGCTCACGGCTGTCTCTTCGCTCATGGGAGCGGAAACGTATCACGCGGCAGCGTCGCTTCCCGGGAAGACGAGTACTTCGGCGGCGGCCCAGAGCTCGAGCAACGCGGCGAAGCGCTCGCTGATCTCATCCGCCGAGGCGTCGTGTTTGAGCAGGCACTCGGCGAGATCGGAGAGGGTGAGCGGTCGTTCGGCCATGGCTTCGAGGCAGCGCGCTTCGTCCTCGACGCAGGGTCGATGGAAAACGCGATGGCCGGTGCGATAGACGAAGACGTCGACGGGTTCGTCCGCCGCCTCGGGAGCGTCGGCTTCGGGTTCGCGAAACAGCGCGAGGGCGCGCGGGTGGAGCTTCAAGCGGCGGGTGGCTTCGGCGAGCCTGAGCGTGAAGCCCTCGGGATCCTCGGCCGATCGCGCCATGAAGCTCTCGCGGTCGAGGACCTCCTGGTCGCGTGCATCGAAGACCTCGAAGCGCGCGCGTTCGAGGTGCGCGAGATCGGCCAGGGCGGGATGGGGAGCCGCGAGGGCGTGGGTCTCGATGAACCCGGGCAGCGCGGCCCCGGCTTCGCGCAGCGACGGCGCGGAGGGTGGATGCTCGAGCAGGTAGTCGGTGATCAGGTTGTGGAAGTGCACTTCGCCTATGCAACGCGCCACGCGGTCGTATTCGTCCGCCAGCACGTCGCGCAGGCGGTAGAAGTACATGCTGGCGTAGAGGTCGAGCCGGGCGTTTGCGTCGAGCTTCTCGTCGCCTTCGATCACGTGCGAAAGGTCGGGGTGTTCGAGTTCGCCGCTCTCGACCAGGGCTTCGAGCCCCGCGCGCACACCTTCCGGTGCGCGGAGCAGGCGGTGGAAGAGCTGCTGGAGTTCGGCGAGGGTGGGTTCGTCCGTCATGCCGTCGCCTTGGCCGCGGCCGCAGTGTCGGGCGCGATCACGGCCGAACGCTCGGCTCGCGCGCGTTCACTCTCGGCTTCGAGTTCGTCCCACTCGGGGATGTCCTCATCCCATTCGATGAGGGTCGCGACGGCGCCGCAGCGCGCGATCGCTTCGCGATAGAGTCCCCACACCTCGTCGCAGACCGGGCGGCTGTGGGTGTCGAGCAGGTGGGTTCCGTAGTCGCGGTGCCCGGCCAGGTGGATCTGCCAGACGGCCTCGGGCGGGATGGCTTCGATGTACGCGCGGGGGTCGAAGTCGTGATTGCAGGCGCTCACATAGACGTTGTTCACGTCGAGCAGCACGCCGCAATCGGTGCGCCGAACGACCTCGGCGAGGAACTCCCACTCGCTCATCGTCGACTGGGTGAATCGCAGATACGTCGAGGCGTTCTCGAGGGAGATCGGCCGCCCGAGGGCCTCCTGCACCGCGAGCACGCGCTCGCACACGTGGTCGAGGGCTTCCTCGGTGTAGGGGAGGGGGAGCAGGTCGTGGCTGTTGTGTCCGCCGACGCCCGTCCAGCACAGGTGGTCGGACACCCAGGCGGGTTCGATGCGTGCCGCGAGTGACCGCAGGCCCGCGAGGTAGTCGCGATCGAGGGGGTCGGTCGAACCGATCGAGAGGCTCACGCCGTGGAGCACGATCGGGTAGTCGCGGCGGATGCGATCGAGCACGTGGAGGGGGCGGCCGCCTTCGACCATGAAGTTCTCGGAGATTACCTCGAACCAGTCGACGCGGGTCGGCGCCTCGAGCACGCGCTCGAAGTGCTCGCGCCGCAGCCCCACGCCGTGTCCGAGATCGGGCACGCCCGTCATCGTTCTCTCCAACTCTTCACGCCGTTCCGCATTCAGAGGGTGCCGAAAAAGCAGGGACCCGCGACAGCGATCGCCGCGGGTCCCCATCGTCGGCCCATGCGGGCGACTACTTCTGGACGGTGCCACCCTTTTCGGTGCAGGCCTCGGCCGAGTCGGCGTAGACCCAACCCTTGCCGTGGCAGCTGTTCTTCCCCGCGCAGTCGTGGGAGCCGTCGGCCGCGCCGCACATGCCCTTGCCCGCGCAGGAGTTGATCCCTGCACACTTCACTTTCTCCTCGCCGGAGCCGTGTTCTCCGGCGGTCGCCGTCGTTGCACCTGCAGTCATCAGACCGAGTGCCGCAGTGGCGATCAGTGCACCTCGCAGTTTCACGCTCTCTCCTCCAGGGTGGGGCCGCGTTCTGGGTTCCGGCGGGCCCGCCCGTGGTGCGCGGTCTGTGGTTTCGCTCCTGCGAGACGCCGACCGCACGTCGGTTGATCGGAACACTACAGCAGACACATGCTGCTGCTGTTTTGTTCGATACGGAGAGCGCGCGTCGACGGTTACGATGGAAAAAGCCATCATTCGCGAACCGATCTTCGAGGAGAGCCCCATGGGAGTCGTCGGACTCGACCATCTGGCCATCACGGTGGCGAGCATCGAAACCACGGTTGATTTCTACGAGCGCGTACTCGGTGCCGAAGACATCTACGGGGAGTTGTGGCGCAGCGGAAAGATCCCGGTGGCGATCCTGCAGGTGGGGGCCAGCCGCCTGAGCGTGCACGCGGCCGCCTCTCCGGCGACGCCCCACGCCGAGGCCCCCACAGCGGGCTCGGGCGACATCTGCTTCCGATATGACGGTCCCCTCGACGAGGCTGCGGCGCATCTAAACCAAAACGGCGTCGAGATCGTCGAAGGGCCAGCCCCGAGGCCCGCGGCCGACGGGCAGATCGGAGAGTCGATCTATTTCCGCGATCCCGATGGCAATCTGCTCGAGTTCCTTTCCACTCATCCCAAGCACCGCGGAGCCGACCCGCTCGCTGCGAGCACCGACGAATGAGCGACCTCTCCTCTGACCTCTATTACGACCCCTACGACTACGCGATCGACGCGAACCCGCACCCGGTGTGGAAGCGCATGCGTGACGAAGCCCCCGTCTACTACAACGAGAAGTACGACTTCTACGCTTTCTCGCGCTTCGAAGACGTGATGGAGGCGAGCCTCGACGCAAAGACCTACAGCAGCGCCTACGGCACCGTGATCGAGCTGATGACCGACGAGCCCGGCGACTCGCCGCTGATGATCTTCCAGGACGCGCCGAAGCACACCCAGCTTCGCAAGCTGGTGAGTCGCGCCTTCTCCCCGCGCCAGGTCGGCAAGCTCGAAGGGAACGTCCGCAAGCTGGCGCGGGGCTATCTCGATCCCCTCGTCGGGAGCGGTGGCTTCGACTACCTGCAGGACTTCGGCGCGAAGCTCCCCGTGATGGTGATCTCGACCCTGCTCGGCATCCCCGAAGAGGATCGCGAGCAGGTGCGCGAGTGGACCGACGCACTGCTCCACCGCGAAGAGGACAAGCCCGGCGGCGATCACACCCATGCCGAGGTCTCCGAGCAGCTGTGGGGCTACTACGCGCGCTATGTCGACAAGCGACGCAAGGCTCCGAAGGACGACATGATCAGCCTGCTCATGCAGGCCGAGCTCGAACTGGCTGACGGCACCAAGCGGCGCCTCGACAACACGGAGCTCCTCGCCTTCATCGGTCTGCTCTCGGCCGCGGGCAACGAGACGGTGGCGCGCTTTCTCGGTTGGGCGTGCACCCTGCTCGATCGCCACCCCGAGCAACGCGCGATGCTGGCCGCGAACCCGGCCGCCATCCCGAAAGCGGTGGAAGAGATCCTGCGCTACGAGGCCCCGTCTCCGGTCCAGGGGCGGCGCACGACCCGCGAAGTGGAGCGACACGGTGTGGTGATCCCCGAGAAGGCGAAGATCACCCTGCTCACCGCTTCCGCCGGGCGCGACGAGCGCGAGTACCCGGACGCCGACCGCTTCGACGTCACGCGCAAGATCGACCGGCACGTGACACTGGGTTATGGCACCCACTTCTGTCTCGGCGCGTCGCTTGCGCGCCTCGAAGCGCGGGTCGCCCTCGAAGAAACGCTCAGTCGCTTCCCCGAATGGGAGGTGGTGTGGGACGAGATCGAGTGGGTTCACACTTCCACGGTTCGCGGCTACGACAAAGTGCCGATTCGGCTCTGAGGATCTAGAATCACAGCGCCCGCGCGGCTTGCGCGGGCCCATCGAACGAATCCGGAAGGACGCGCTCCGCGGTTCGCGCCAGGGTGCTGGCCCACTTCCAGCGCCGGGAAACGAGGCAACGACCATGAGCGAAGCCGAGCCCAGGCGGCGGCTCAATCGCACCTTCTATGTCATCGCGGCCGGACTCGTGGCCGCGGGCTACGCGCTCTCGCTCGCGGCGCCGCGTCCCGAGTTGAAGGAGGCGAGCGGCGTGCAGCCGGTGGCGCTACGCAGCCATCGCGTGGCTGCGCGCACCGTGCAGCCGATGGCCACGGTTTCGGGGTTGCTCGAAGCGCGGCGCGAAGTCGAACTGTTTGTCGAGTCGGAGGGCCGAGTGATCGAAGTCGGCGCCGAAGAACTCGACCGTGTCGAAGC
>JANQEL010000023.1 GCA_028278345.1 Myxococcota bacterium | reverse complement strand
ATTTCCTTGGTGCCCGTCTCGAAGGTCTGCGGGTTCTGGCCGTGCATGTCGAAGCGGTCGTGCAGCTGCTTGGTGCAGCTGCCGCGCACGCCTTCGCCGAGCACCGTCACCTTGGCGAAGATGTCCATGCCGGGCTGGAAGGTGGGCTTGTGGCTGCCGTCGGCGGCAATGCCCATGTCACCGGTGCGCACGCCGAGCACGCGATCGCCTTCGGTGAGGATCTCGGCCGCGGCGAAGCCCGGATAGATCTCGATCCCCATCTCTTCGCACTTCGCGCCGAGCCACTTCACCACGTTGCTGAGCGACGCGACGTGGTAGCCGTTCTTGTAGAAGGGCGGCGGGCAGATCGGGCTCTTGATGTTGAAGTTCTTGAAGAACATGCGGAACTGCGAGTCGTCGCAGACGTGCTCGGTCGGGAAACCCTGCTCGACGAAGTCGGGCATCAGTTCGGAGATCGCGCGGGGGTTGATGACCGCACCGGAGAGCTGGTGGTCGCCGATCTCGGCGGCCTTCTCGATCACGAGGATGACGGGCATCTCGATTTCGGGGACGCCATTGGCGGCAGCCGACTCGTTGTGGGCTTCGATCTGCTTTACGAGGTGATAAGCCGACGACAGATTGCCGGGGCCGGCACCCACGTAGAGGATGTCGACTTCCATGCTCTCGCGTTCGATTTCGCTCATTGCTGTTGCTCTCCGTGCTGGCGGAATGGCGTGTCTCGAGACACTGGGGGGACCCCGGGGCGAATTGGTTCCCCCGAAGTCTGGAATTCTTCGAATTGGTTGAGTGGGGCGCGCTTCGTGCGATCGTCGACGACTGCGGCAATCGGTCGCGCATCGACGCGAGCCCGGCGAGGTGGATCGACTCGCGCTGACTGGCTCGGGACGGGCAGGAATCGCGGCGCCACCGCGTCCGCGGCGACTGCAGGCAAGGTAGGGAACGGGCCAAACCGGTGCAAAGCGATCGGACACTCGTGGCGGTCTGGTTCGTTGCCGCACCCTGTGCACTCTTCTACCCTGCGGCGCCCCGAGCCAAGTCTCTGAACCGATCGGAACACGGAATGCATGACTGGGAGTTCGTCGAGCTCGTCCGGGAATCGTTCGTCGTCGATCGCACGCTGCGCGCACTGTTCGAGAGGTTCCAGCGAGGCGCCCCCTGCTTCGAAGAGGTCGCTCTCCTGGTCGGCGACTCGGAAGAGAGCATCCTCTTCCGCTTGAAGGAGCGCTGCCACGCGCTGTTTCGGCGTGATCCCTCCCAGCGCTCCGAGATGCACCGCGAGGTGCTCTTCGACCTGACTGTGGGTTCGCTCTTCCACGAGGCGATGAAGCTGCGGGAGAATCTCTACCAACAAGAGGTGTACGTCCCCCAGGTCGAGCAGTTGCTCGAAGAGCACGGCACCGAGGATCACGCCTTCTTCCGCGAGTTCGAGAAGATCCAGGCGGCCGGGGCCGATCGCACCCTCGACGCCATGCGCGAGACCGAAGTGCTGCTCAGCCAGACGCGCAAGCAGTTGCGGGCGCTGCTCAAGGCCCACGCTGACAACGGGCTGTTGATCCGCAACCTGATCGAAGCGGGCACCGACGTCGAGGAAGCCCTCGAGGTTCCCCTCACCGAGCTGCTCGCCGAACTCCACGGCAGCGCGGCCGCGGGCTATCGCGATGCGGCCCACTCCTATCTCGAGAGCGCCTTCTTCGAGTCGGCGCGGCGTTGCCTCGAGACCGCCCTCGAAGAGGCCGGTGGCGAAGCGGCCGGCGACGATTCGCTGAAGCGACTTCGCAACTACGCGGATGGGATGGCGCGTTTCACTGCGGGCGACTACCCGCGCAGCATCGACGCCCTCGAGCGCTGGATCGAAGCCCGACCGGGCCCCGAGGAAAGGCGCTACCTCGCCTTCGCCGAGGTCGCACTCGCGCGGGTTGGCAAACTGGTCGACACGGAGACCGATGGCGAATTGGTCGAGCGCGCGGAGGCCCTGGTCGAGGTCATCCGCGGCTACGACAGCGCGGGCCTTCCCTGAGGCCTCAAGGCGAAGCGGCCGCCGGTTGTCGACCTTCGCGCGCGTCCAGGTTCCGGAAGTAGATCCACGAAGCGATGCCGGCGATCACCAGCCCGATCCCGATCCACTGCGGTTCGGTGAGCCCCAGCGCGACTTCGGGGTTGATGCGCAGGTTTTCGATGAAGATGCGGCCGAACCCGTTGGCCGCCATGTACTCGCCGAACAGGAAGGGGCTCTTCTTGCGTCGCGAATACAGCACGAGGGCGACCGGAACGAGCCACGCCACCTCGTAGAGCTGAGTCGGATGCACGGGATAGTCGACCGGCGGGGCGCCGTTGGGAAACGCCACGGCCCACGGGAGATCACTGGCTACGCCGTAGTCGTCGCCGACGAGGAAGCAGCCGATTCGCCCGAAGCTCTGCCCGACGGCGGTGGCCACCGCCCCGGCTTCGAACAGCCCGCGCATGTTGATGCGATAGATGCGACACGCGATCGCACCGGCCGCCATGCCGCCCAGCAAGCCGCCATACCAGGTGATGCCGTCGCGGCGAAAGAAGTAGCCCAACCAATCGCCGCCTTCGCGGAACATCATGTCGGTGGCGAAGTAGAGCTTCGCGCCGAGCACGCCACCGATCATCACGAAGAGCAGGAGATTCGAACTGAGTTCGACGTCGATGCCCTTGCCGGGAAGCTCGCGCACGGTGAGCCAGTATGCGGCGAGGAAGCCGATGGCCATCATCACGCCAAAGCTGCTGATGGGAAAGTCGAGTCCGGGAATGGTGAAGAGAATGGGGTACAAGCTGCGCTCCGGGCGCGCAGCCTACGCGACCCCAACACCCCGGGCAAGGCGCATGCGTCGCAATATGTCCTGACGCATCCGCTAGATGTGGTCGAGTACCACCGTGAACGTCGCACCCTCACCCGGAGAGGATTCGACGTCGACACGCCCGCCGTGCTGCTCGGCGATCTTCTTCACGATCGATAGACCGACGCCGGTCGAAGCGAGGTCTTCGCTGCGGGGCATCGACTCGAAGGCTTCGAAGATCTTCGGTCGGTGCGTGGGATCGATGCCGAGGCCGTTGTCGCGAACCACGATGATGCGTTGCCCGGGCGCTTCGGCGATCTGCACGTCGATGCGGGGCGCATCCACGTTTCCCATGTGCTGGATCGCATTGCCGATCAGATTCGAAAAGAGCTGGTAGAGCGGCGTGCGCTCGCACTGGATGAGGGGAGGGGCCGTGGGAAGCTTGAGTTCGATTCCGTAGTCGTCGAGGCGCGTCTTCAACTCGGCCTTGATTTCGAGCAGGATCTCCCGCGGATCGGTCAGCGGGCGCTCGCCGGCGGCCCGCTTCGCGCGGGTCGAGAGCTCGAGCAGGTCCCGGGTCATCCGATTCATGTTGGCGCCGGCGGACTCGATGCGTTGGAGGAAGGTTCGCCCCCGATCGTCGAGACGCGTCCCGTGTTCCTTCTGCAGCAGACGCGTGAACCCGAGCATCGCGACGAGGGGCGAGCGCAGGTCGTGGGAGACCGTGTGCACGTAGGACTCGAGGGCGTGGATCTTCTGCTTCAATCGATCGATCGTTCGGCGTTGTTGACTCGCGTCGCGTATCGCAACCACGAACCCCGGCGACTCGACCTCGTGACCATCTTCCGTGTCGACCCGACGGTGCGAAACCTCGAGCCACGCCGTGTGCCCGCTTCGACGCTCGACTTCGACGACATAACGCTCGGCCTCGTAGGCGTCGCTCGAAAAGGCCTGGAGATGGGCGGGGGCGATCGCCTGGATGGGCAGGTGGGCGGTGATGGGCGAATCGATCAACCCTTCCCGTGTCGAGCCCAACAGCGCGACGGCCTGGTCGTTCGCGTAGCTGACGAAGCCGGTCGAATCGATCACCAGCGTGGCGTCGGGATGGCGATCGAGCACCGTGCTCACGATGTCGTCGCGCGGCGGTTCGGCGCGCCTCGGCGAATCGGATCCGCTGCGTTCGCGCAGGATCACGACGAAGAGGGGAACCGCGACGCGGCGCTTCGAGCGGGCGTCGCCGTCCTCGATGTGACTCTCGACCGCGAACGCACTGAGTTCGATCGCAGGGGTCGTGGTCAACGTGAACTGGACGACGGTTTCGTAACTCTCGAGGCGCGAGAGCACCTCGTCGAGGCGTGCATTCAGGGCGTCGCGTTCCATCCGCGCGCCCTCGTCGTCATCGCGTTGCCTGCCTCGCATCGCATCGGCGACGAAGCGCTCGCATAGCGCGGCGAGGGGCTTGTCGATCGATTCGCTGCGCCCGCCTGCAAGGCGGTCGAGGGCGTGGCTCGCCCAGACCACGCGTCCCGTGCGATCGGTGACGATCACCGATTCGTGAAGCTCGCCGAGTCCATCGAGTAATTCGCGCGCGGGAATCCCGTCGATCAGACCGAGATGGGGGGAACCGGGGCTGGGGGAGGAGAACTCGTTCATGCTCCGTCCGCAAAGATCCACAAGAGAATTCGAAGTCGAACGCGCTTGCCCGTCGCTGGCCAGCCGCGGCGCAACCGCGGCAATGTCCGACTTCGAAATTGGAACTCCGCATCCTATCAGGCACGCGAAGCCGGGGTCAATCGAATCAGTCGAACTCCCGGCCCGGATGAGTTCGCCGTGCATCGCATTGTGCGCTCCGCTTTCTCGTCACCGATCGCTGCGACCGTGCGTATGGGTTCCTGACGGTCGTTCAACAAGGCAAAACCGATCGAAAGGGCGCAGTTCGCATTGGGTTTCCGCGTGTTGCAGGGCTGCTTGCGCAATGACTGTTATCCTCGCGCGCTGCGTTCGGCGCACCTGGGCGAGCGGGCACGCTGACACGAAGGGCAGTGATTCACGATTTTCGCGGAGGAAATCCGTGGATCGCGGCGGAGCGCGGGAACCCCGGGGCCAGGCGAAGCGAAAAGGTTGCGACGATGCAGGAACCAGCGCAGCAGGATGTCCGCGATCCCATCCGCCGCATCGAGGGGCGACTCGAGAGCGGTCCCCATTCCTGGTTGTTTCGGCGCAGTTGGATTCCCCGCGAGCCCCTGCGCGCGATCGTGCTGGTCCACGGCTTCGGTGAGCACAGTGGCCGCTACGAGCACGTGGGCGCCTGGCTCGCCCGGCGCGGCGCCGAGGTGCACGGCTTCGATCTGCGGGGCCACGGACGCTCGAGCGGTCGGCGCGGACACGTCGACTCCTTCGGGGATTACCTCGATGATCTCGATCGCGTGCTCGCGGCGGTGCGCGAGGCGGCGGACGGTCGTCCGCTCACCCTGCTGGGGCACAGCATGGGCGGGCTGATCGCGTCGTCCCTGGCGGTCGAGCGAAGCCCCGCGGTGCAGAGCCTGGTGACTTCGGGCGCGGCGCTCGCGCTCTCGCCGGATCTCTCGGGTTTCAAGGTGACGCTGGCGAAGTGGTTGCGGCACCTGCTGCCGCGCCTCGCGATGGATGCGGGCCTCGACCCGAATGCGATCTGCACCGATGCCGAGGTGGTGCGCCGCTACGTCGCGGATCCCCTCGTGCACGGCACTTCGACCCTCGCCCACGCGGCTTCGCTCTTCGAGCAACTCGATCGCATTCGCGGCGCCGGTGCGCGCGTCGAGGTGCCGATGTTCTTGATGCACGGTGCTCTCGATACCCTCTGCACTCCGGATGGCAGCGCGCACTTCCACGCATCGCTCCCCGGCGCTTCCGGGGAAGAAGGCGCGCCGAAGGCCACCCTGCGGATGTATCCGCGTAGCGCGCACGAGATCCTGAACGACGTCGAGCAGGAAAGCGTGCTCGCCGACATCCAGACGTGGATCGAGCAGCGCGAAGAAGAAGCGAGCGGCAAGCCCGATTGATCGCTCGAACCCGGATCACCCAACCCAACGCACAAACGAACGAGAGAACCCCATGTCGAATGCCGACGAACCGGCCCCCGCTCACGAACTGACCCCCGTCGACGCGGAAGGTCGCGTGCGCATGGTGAACATCGGCGAGAAGGCCGTGACCCATCGCGTCTGCGTGGCGCGCGCCGAAGTCCACATGGCGCAGGCCACCCTCGAGAGGATCACCGATGGCAAGGTGCCCAAGGGCGACGTCCTCGCGACCGCGAGGCTCGCGGGGATCCAGGCCGCCAAGCGCACCCACGAGTGGATTCCCCTGGCGCACCCGCTTCCTCTCGACGGGGTGGAGGTGTTGTTGACCCCCGACCCGAGCGGTCCCGCGATCCGGATCGAGGCCCGAGCCGAAACCCACTGGCGCACGGGGGTCGAAATGGAGGCCCTGGTTGCGGCGAGCGCCGCGGGGCTCACGATCTACGACATGTGCAAGGCGATCGATCGCGGCATGCATCTCGAAGCGACTCGCCTCGTCTATAAAGAAGGAGGAAAGAGCGGCACCTGGACGCGCGAGGGGGAACCCCCGCCCGAGACGGGCGCTCTTTCCTGAAGGGGCGCATGGCTGCGAGAATCGCGGCGCGCTCCCTTCGGTCCATGCAGCCAATCTGCAGAACCACCCGGTAAATCACGTGAAATCCCCGAACGACGAAAAGAAACCCCTGGAGCCCACGGACTCGGTGGAACCGGACGAAACCGCCCGGGTTCTGTCCGACGAGAGGACACCGATGAGTTACGAAGTCGTTGAGAGGGGCCCCGCCGCGGGCGCCGCGGAAGCAGGGATGGGGCTGGCGGGTCGAGCAGCCGGGCGGCCCGTGATCGACGATCCCGATCGCGAGTTGGTCCTGCGCTGGCAAGGGGGTGACGAGAGTGCCTTCGAGGTGCTGGTCGAGCGCCACCAACGGCGCGTCTTCCGCCTGCTGATGCGCATGATGGGTTCGCGCGAAGAAGCCGAAGACGTTTCCCAGGAGACCTTCCTGAGCCTGCATCGCCACGGCAAGCGCTTCCGCGCCGAAGCGCGTTTTTCGACCTTCGTCTATCGCGTGGCCGCCAACGCCGCGCTCAACCGGCGCCGCTCACTCGGTCGCGCCCGCGCCCGCACGGAACGCTTCGCAGTCCGGCAGGAGGCTGGCGACCACCTTCCCTACGCACCGCGCGATCCCGAAGACGCGATGCTCGGCAGCGAGCTCTCGCAGAAGGTTCGCGAAGCCCTGCAAGACCTCACGCCTTCGCTGCGCATGCCCGTCGTGCTCTACGACATCGAAGGGCTGCCCTACGGAGAGATCGCCGAAATCCTCGGCGTGGCCGAAGGCACGATCAAATCGAGAATCCACCGAGCCCGAAAGGCATTGAAGGAAGCCTTGCAGGGAAGCCTCGGAAAGAGCGGAGAGGGCAATACGCTGTGAATCACTCCGACATCCAATCGCGAATGGCCAGTTATCTCGACGGCGAGCTGTCTCTCGACAAGCGCGCGCTGTTCGACGCGCACCTCGATACGTGCGAATCGTGCAGTCGCGAGCTGATGGAGATGCGCGAGACGATTCGTCTGTTGCGCAACATGCCGAGTCCCGAACCACCGGCCGATCTCGTTGCCAACGTGATGCAACGGATCGAAGAGGGCGAGGGGCAACCGAGCTGGTTCGGCCAGCTCGCCGATCGCCTCCACAACGCCTTCGTGCCGCGCATCGCGATCCCGC
>JANQEL010000250.1 GCA_028278345.1 Myxococcota bacterium | reverse complement strand
CTTTCGCTTCAACGACACGCCGGTCGCGAACTGCATGGTGCCGAAGGAGCGCGTCGTCGTGCTCGACGGCGACGTGCCGGTGAAAAGCATCGCGCACTTTGCCGCCAATTCCGGGTACTCGCGCTTTCCCGTCTACGAGGGCGGCGAGGATTCGATTCTGGGGCTCGTGCACATCAAAGACATCGTGCGCGCGAGTCATTCGAAGGGGCGGGAGCGGGAAGTAAAGCACATCGCCTCCGAACTGCGCCGGGTGCCGGCCGACGCGCGGCTCGACGACGTTTTGCGCTCCATGCAGAAGGAGCGCCGGCACATGTACCTCGTCGTGAACGCCGAGGGAGATTACGTCGGCGTCGTCACTATGGAAGACATTCTTGAAGAACTGCTCGGCGAGATCCACGACGAATCGGATCGCGCGAAGATCGGTTAGTACGCCTCGAACCTTCGCTCGCGGCACATGTCCTCGGGGGTCGCTGTCTGCGCCTGCTGGCGCCGCGCTCCCTCTCCGCCCGTCGGCCTGCGAGAGACCCCCGAGGACATGTGCCGCTCGCTGTCGGTAATGGTTTCGAGGCGAATTGGAACGCTCCGAGCGGTTTGTGGTAGAATGCTCCCAATGGCGAGAAGTCGAAATTTCCGGAAGCTTCTCGACGCGAATTGGGACGAAGGAAGGTTTTTGTGCGTGGGGCTCGACAGCGATCTTGAGAAGATCCCCGAGGCGGCCCGCGAGGGAGGCGTACGCACCGCGCTCGTCGCGTTCAATCGCGCCATCGTGGATGCGACGAAGCACGTCGCCTGCGCCTACAAGCCGAATCCGGCGTTCTACGAAGCGCACGGCGATGAGGGCTTGGCCGCGCTTCGCGAGACGATCATGTACATCATCGAACACGCGCCCGGTGCCGCGATCATCCTCGACGCAAAGCGCGGCGACATCGCCAACACGAACGCCCAGTACGCGCGCGCCATGTTCGATCACTTGCAGGCCGATGCGGTCACCGTCCAGCCCTACCTCGGCCGCGAGCCACTCGAGCCCTTCTACGAGCGCCCCGACAAGGGCGTCATCGTCTTGTGCCACACCTCGAATCCCGGCGCGGCCGAAGTGCAGGGGCTTCGCGTCGAAGGGCCTGGAGGGGCAGAGGGCGAGCCGCTCTATCGCGTTGTTGCGCGGCTTGCTTCTACCGAATGGAACGGCAACGGCAATTCCTGCGTGATGGTCGGCGCGACGTATCCGAAAGAGCTCGGCGAGGTGCGCGAGATCGTCGGCGATATGCCCATTCTCGTCGCCGGCGTTGGCGCGCAAGAGGGGAGTCTCAAGGAATCGGTGGAAGCGGGGCTCGATGCATCGCGCCGCGGACTCACCGTGAACGCCGCTCGCTCGATCATCTTCGCCTCGCGCGGTGCCGATTTTGCCGAGGCCGCCCGCATACGGGCCGAAGAAATGCACCGCGCC
>JANQEL010000242.1 GCA_028278345.1 Myxococcota bacterium | reverse complement strand
AGGCTGACAGGTGAAATCCGAGCAGTCCTCCTCGTCGGTCCCATCGTCGCATTCGTCTGCGCCGTTGCAGCGTTCGAGGCGGCCGACGGTTCCTCCGTCTTCACATTCGAAGCAGCGGCCGACCGCGCACTCCGCCTCGATCTCGCAGTCGCGGACGCACTGCTCGACGTCGGAGTCTTCTCCGGTGAAGATGCCGCACGCGAACCCCCGAAGATCTTCGCACTCGGCCTCGGCCTTGCAGGTGAAGCGGCAGATGAACTCGCGCAAGAGACCGGGGTCGCCGTCCGCGATGGCGTCGCATTCGAGATCGGTCCGGGTGAAGCCCGGGGTGCCGCCGTAGCACTCGTTGTAGCGCCCCACCGCGTCGTCGCAGGCCGTCTCGAAAGCCTCGTCGAGTTCGGTGGTACAGGCGGCGCTGCAGCCGTCGCCGTCGTCGGTGTTGCCGTCGTCGCACTCCTCGCCCGGATCGACGACGCTATCGCCGCAAACAGGATCAGCCTCCTCCGTCTGGCACGCGGAGTCGCACCCATCGCCGTCGCTGGTGTTGCCGTCGTCGCACTCCTCGCCCGGGTCGACGACGCCATCGCCGCAGGCAGGATCATCCTCTGTCTGGCACTCGGAGTCGCACCCGTCGCCGTCGTCGGTGTTGCCGTCGTCGCACTCCTCGCCCGTGCCGACGACGCCATCGCCGCAGACGGGATCATCCTCTGTCTGGCACTCGGAGTCGCACCCGTCGCCGTCATCGGTGTTACCGTCGTCGCATTCCTCGCCCGGGTCGAGTTCGCCATCGCCGCAGACGGGATCATCCCCCTCCGTCTGGCACTCGGCGTCACACCCGTCTCCGTCGTCGGTGTTGCCGTCGTCGCACTCTTCGTCCGAGTCGGGCTCTACGGTGCCGTTGCCACAAACGGCCTCGGTGCTTTCGCCACCGTCGTCGTCATCGGTGAAGCCCGCGTCACCCACACAGGCCGGGAGGATGGCGAAGGCGACGGCGAGCGCCGCGAATGCACAAAGGACGTATCGCCACGGGGTGTCGTTCATGGCTCGCGGTCCGATCGAGTGGGTCCCCGCATTCTACGCGGTTCCGCCCCCGCCCCCGCGCATTTTGTGGTGCGGCTCGGCTTGCCGAGACAAACCGCAACAAAGACGGGGGCGAATGCCGCTCCCTTGCGCGGGAATTGCAGCTGAACCGCGGCGCTTCGGGTCCGAGCGTACGTTCGCTCGCGCCTCGCGCAGCACGCGAGACGTCATTCGTGGGACAGTGCCCAGGTCGCCACGAACAGCCCGACCGTGCCGATGTAGAGGGCCACGAGCGGGACCAGCTTCGTCAGGCCGGTTTCGGTGCTTCGCGTGCGGAGGTTCGCCGAGCCCACAGCGAGCCGAAACGCGATCCATCCCACGGCGATTCCCACGACGAGATCCACGACGAAGTGTTGCTTGGTCAGGCACGCGGCCACGGCGACGGCGGCGACCCACGACCAGACCGGCACGGCGAGTCGTGGCTGCGCACGCTGCGACGCCTGGGCGGCGCATGTCGCCAAGGCGAGATGCAGGGATGGAAACAGGTTGAGCGGCGGGTCCCAGCGATAGAGAAGCCCCACGGCCCAGAGGGTAAAGCCGGCATCGGGCGTCGCGATGAGATCCGGACGCAGCGTTGCGGCGGAAACCGGCCAGGCGACGAAGCACGCCGCACAGAACCCCAGCGAAATCAGGTAGGCGAGAGCCACCCGCCGAAACGACCGAAGCTCCGGCACCGTCCAGAGCGGAAGGAAGGCACCAAGATACGTCGAGGCGTAGACGTAGACGGCTTCGGGGACGAAGGGAAGTGCTGCGTCGAAGGGAGTCGCGAGGCTTCGCGCCGGTTCCCCGGCTTGCAGGGCCGCAATCCCGTAGTAGCTCGCGACGAACGCCGCAACGAACCCGAGCGCCATGACGACCCGCCACATCATGTCGATACAATACGTCACGCGAACGAGATGAACTGCGATCCGGCAACGACCCTTCTCTGGAACGTCGACCCCGTATTGATCCGATGGGGTGCGATCGAGTTTCGCTACTACAGCGCGTTCTTCCTCCTGGTCTGCATCACCGGATACGCACTCTGGCAGCCGCGGATGGTACGGGGCGGGTACACCGCGACAGTGGCCAGCCGGCTGATCCCCTACGCGGTCTTCGGCATCGTGGCCGGGGGAAGGCTCGTGCACTGCCTTTTCTACGAACCCGCCTACTACCTCGAACACCCCTGGCAGATCCTCGACATCCGACGCGGTGGCCTTGCCAGTCACGGATCGGTGGTCGGCTTGTTCGTCATGTTCGTGATCTACACACGTGTCTACCGAATCGGCCTGCTCGAGGCGTGTGACCGATTCGCCATCTCGGCGATGTTCGGGGCCTCCTTCGTTCGGCTCGGCAATTTCTTCAACTCCGAGATCGTGGGCCTCGAATGGTGTGGGCCCTGGGCCGTGCGGTTCGCCCGCTTCGCCGCTTCGAACCAGTCGGCCTACGAGCGGGTGCATGGATCGCTCGGGTGGTCGGCCGAGCCGCTGCCGCGACATCCGGCGCAACTCTACGAGTGGGTGGGGATGCTCTTGATCGCCGGTGTGCTCTACGCCGTCGATCGGCGACGAGGCGAAGCCGCACCTCGCGGGGAACAGATCGGCCTCTTGTTCGTGCTCTACTTCACGTTCCGGATCGCGCTCGAATCCGCGAAGGAGTTCCAGCGCTTCGCTAGACTCGAACCGGACGCGGTGCTCGAAGTGATCCGCGTCGTGCCGACGGGAGCCGCCACGATGGGCCAGTGGCTGAGCGTGCCCTTCGTCGCGATCGGCCTCGTGCTGCTCGCGCGAGCCTGGTCGCATACGGGTCGAACCGGCGGGTGACCCTAGTCGCGCGTCAGCAGATCCCGCGCGATGGCCGAGATCTGGATCTCGTCGGTGCCCGCGTAGATCTGCAACACCTTGGCGTCGCGTGCGAGTTGCTCGACCAGATACTCGCTCATGTAGCCGTTGCCACCGTAGATCTGCACGGCCTCCATCGCGACTTCGACCGCGGCGCGTGCGCTGTAGAGCTTCATGGCCGAGGCCTCCGCGAAGGTGATGCCGCGGCCGAGCTCCGCGCCCTCGATGGTGCGGAAGACCATGTTCTGCACGTTGACGCGGGCCACCTCCATGCGCGCCAGCTTGTCCTGGATGAGTTGGAACTCGCCGATCGGCTTGCCGAACTGCACGCGCTCCTTCGCATACTTGATCGACAGCTCGAGGCAGCGCTCGATCATGCCGAGGGCCATCGCGGCGACCCCCGAGCGCTCCATCGAGAAGGTGTCCTTGGCGCCGCTCTTCGCGCGTTCGACGGGCTTGCCGCCGAGCAGGTGATCCTTCGAGACGACGACGTCGGAGAGGAAGAGCTCTCCCGTCGGTGACGAATGGAGGCCCATCTTTCGCATGGGCTTCGTCTGCTCGAGACCCTTCGTGCCCTTCTCGAGCACGAAGTTCATGATCTTGCGGTCCTTCGGATCGACGCCCGGTTCGTCGAGCTTGCAGATGAAGACGATCGTGTCCGCGTAGGGGCCGTTGGTGATGAAGGTCTTGTTGCCGTTCAGCGTGTAGGTGCCATCGCCGTTGTCGACCGCCGTCGACTTCATGCTCCCGAAGGCATCCGAGCCCGAGCCCGGCTCGGTGGTCGCCCAGGCGCCGACCTTGTCGAAGGTCATGAGGTCAAGGGCCCAACGTTCCTTCTGCTCGATCGTGCCCTTCGACATGATCGCGGCCGAGGTGAGGCCGACGCTCACGCCCATGGCGGTCACCATGCCGGGGCAGTAGCGGCAGAGTTCGATGATCGGGATCAGCTGCATCGCGGCCGCATCGCCCCGGCCGCCGACCTTCTTTTCCTTCTTCGCGCCGGCGCTGCCGTTCTTCTCGGCTTCCTTCGCGGCGGCCATCTGACCCTTGAAGCGGGAGCGCGCCATCTCGTCCATCCCGAAGGTCTGGAACAACTTCTTCAGGATGTCGTAGGGCGGCATGTCCCCGTGTTCGAGCTCCTCGAGGTTGGGGACGATCTCCTCGTCGATGAAACGCCTGACGGCGTCCCGAATCATCAGGTGTTGCTCGCTCCATTCGATCATCGCGCGTGCTCCGTTCGCGGCATCAATGCCGGCGGAGCAAACTAGCGCTGATCGCGACGCTTGGAACGAGAGACGAGCGAGGCGAAGGGACTCGCAGTCAGTCGAGCAGGGGCTCGAACCGCGCCTTCTCGGTGGCCTTCATGTAGGCGTCGTGGGCGGTGATCACGCCATCCTTCGCGTGCTGGAAGAGCACGTCGTCCATCGCCTGCATGCCGTCGGCCTTCCCCGCCTGCATGATCGAGTAGAGCATCTGGGTGTTGCCCTCGCGAATCACGTTGGGGAGGCCCGGGGTCTTGAGCAGGATCTCGTTGCACGCGATGCGCCCGTTGCCGTCGGCGGTGGGCAGCAACAGCTGGGACACGATGCCGGCGAGCGACTCCGAAAGGCTCATGCGCACCATGTTCTGCTCTTCCGCGGGGAAGGCGTCGATGATGCGATCGATCGTCTTGCTGGCGTTGTTGGTGTGCAGGGTTCCGAACACCAACATGCCCATCTCGGCAGCCGTGATCGCCAGCGAGATCGTCTCCTGCTCGCGCATTTCGCCGACCAGGATGACGTCCGCGTCCTGGCGAATCGCCGACCGCAGCGCTGGACCGAAGCCCTGGGTGTGCAGCCCGACCTCGCGGTGCGAAAAGATGCAGCCGCGGTTCTGGTGCACGAACTCGACCGGGTCTTCGATCGTGACGATGTGCTTGCCCTGGTTCTTGTTGATCTTGTCGATGATCGAAGCGAGCGTCGTCGACTTACCGGAACCGGTGGGGCCGGTGACGAGCACGAGGCCGCTTTCGAGATCGGCGAGGTCTTCGATCGCCTTCGCGAGCTTCAGCTTCTCGATCGGGATGATCTCTTCGGGAATGATGCGGAAGACCGCGCCGGCACCGTTCTGCTGCACGAAGTAGTTCGCGCGGTAGCGCGCCACGCCTTCGAGGCCGTAGGCGAAGTCGACATCGTTGGTGTCGACGTACTCCTGCCAGTGGCGCGTGCTGGCGAGCTCCTGCAACAGACCCCGCAGCTGCTGGTCGCCCATCATCCCGTGACCGTCGATCACGCGGATCTTGCCCTTCGCGCGCACCCGCGGCTCGAGGCCGGCCGCGAGGTGGAGGTCGGAGCCGTCGTTCTCTTTCAGGTAGGTGAGCAGTTCGTCGAGCTGCGCCATGAAATCTCCTGGGGGCAGGCGAGCGCGCCGAGTGAGGTCGGCGCTCGCCCGTCGTTCAACCGGTGATCAGCTTCTTGTCTTCGGCGATGCGCAGGGCCTCTTCGCGATCGATCTGCCCGCTTCGCACGAGTTCGTTGAGCGATTGCTCGAGCAGGTACATGCCGTGAGCGCCACCGGTCTGGATCGCCGAGCGGATCTGGATGGTCTTCTCGTCTCGGATGAGGTTGCCGATCGCCTTGTTGATCACGAGCATCTCGAGCGCCGGGACGCGACCGCTGCCGTCCTTCGCCGCGACGAGGCGCTGGGAGATCACGCAGCGAAGCGACTCCGAGAGCATCGTGCGCACCTGCCCCTGCTGGTTGCTCGGGAAGGCGCCGATCATGCGGCTGATCGTGCGCACGGCGTTCGCCGTATGGAGCGTCGCCAGCACGAAGTGGCCGGTTTCCGCCGCCGTCATCGCCAGCGAGATCGTCTCGAGATCGCGCAGCTCGCCGATCACGATCACATCCGGGTCCTCGCGCAAGGCGCCGCGAAGGGCGCGCGCGAAGCTCGCCGTGTGACGGCCCGCGTGGCGCTGATTCACGAGACAGCGCTTCGCGGGGTGCACGTATTCGATCGGATCCACGATCGTGAGGATGTGCACGTCGCGTGCTTCGTTGATGAGGTTCACGAGCGCCGCCATCGTCGACGACTTGCCACAGCCCGCGGGCCCGGTGATGAGCACCATGCCCTGGTGGTAGTTCGTGTGCTTGGCGAGTTCATTGGGGAGGCCGAGCTCGTCGAGGGTCGGCGGCTCCTGCGGGATCGAGCGATACACCGCGTCGAAACCGCGCTGCTGTCGGTAGATGTTGGTGCGGAAGCGCCCGACACCGTCGACGTCGTAACAGAGATCGAGTTCGCCGTAGTGGCAGAGCTCGAGTCGCTGCTCCGCCGTGAGGCTCGCGGAGACCAGGCGCTCGACCTGTTCCGCGGGCATCGGAGTCGAACCCACTTCCTGTAGCTGCCCGTTGATGCGCGACTTCTGCGGCGCGAGCGAGTGGATGTGGACATCGCTCGCCCCCGCCACCACGGCGTCGCGCAACAGACCGTGGAGCTGTTCGACATCGGCCGGCGTGGGATCCGGGATCTTGAGTTCGAGAGAGATGCCTTCGAAGTCGCTCTCTACGGTTGACGCGGCGACCGGTGCGGGTGCGGCCTGGGGCTGCGCGGCGGGGGCCGGCTCGGGCTCGGCCTGCACGGGCGGTGCTTCGACCACCGGCGATTCGATCTCGAGCTCCGGCACCGGTTCGGCATCGATGGCCGGGGCGTCTTCGACCTCGGGCGCATCCTCGAAAATCGGTTGGGTGACTTCCAGCTTCGCGGGCGGCTTGTCCGGCGGCGGTTCGGCGACCGTGCGGCTCTTCACCGAAACCGAGTCCTCGACGGGCGAGGCCTTCGCCTGCTCGGGAGCGCGCGACTTCGGAAGCGGACGCTCGGGCACCGTGCGCCCGCTCGCCGCTTGACGCGCGCGGTGCTTTACGACGAGGTCGCGCTGAAGCTTCTTGAGCTTCTGGATCTGGGCTTCGTCGACGTAACCCAGCTCGACCAGAATGTCGCCAAGGCGCCGATCCGGATTGCGGCCCTGTGCGCGAGTCGCTTCCTGGAGCTGCTCCATCGTGATCATCTTGCACTGGATCGCGAGGCGGCCGATCAACGGAAGTTGCTGTTTTCCACTCATCGCGCAGCGGTATCGGCTGTCCGAGAGGTGGCGTTTAGACCGGCTTCGCACGGGCGCGGACGATTCGCGAATTCGTCTGCGCCGCGAGAGTTGCGTGTGGAGTGCAACCTCGTGAGGCCGCTGTGG
>JANQEL010000222.1 GCA_028278345.1 Myxococcota bacterium | reverse complement strand
GAGGGCGGCTACGCCCTGGTCATCGTCATGCCCCTGCACTGACCCGGGTGTCGGTCTAGAAGAACCCGCCAATCGCCGCGAAGGGCAAGAAGACGATGTCGAGGGGGATCGTGACCAGGAAGAAGATCGGCTTGATCGCGGGCACCATCGTCGAATCCGCGACGCCGCGGGTCATGCCGAAGATGTAGTCGCTGTTGTAGCCGTCGTCGTCCATGTCGAGGTTGGAACCGACCTCGATGGTGGGGGCATCGATCGTGCTCTCGTAGGTGGCGCTCATGCGCGATTCGGCGGTGGCCGAGAGCGGAACCAGCAGACCGAGCGCCAGCGCGAAGCCGAGCATGGCCGCGGCGATTCGCGGGGACGAAGTCCGGGTCGAGATGAATGAGAGCGTCATGGCGTACCTCCGATCGCGTTGACTCGATTGTCTGGATGAATGGCCCAGGGCGGGCCGTAGTATGACGTAGCTGCCGCCGGGGTTCTTCAATCGCAGGGTCGATTCGGGGGCGCTTCGGCTTGCTCGCATCCGTCGAGGATCGCGAGGCCCCGGGTATACTCGCGCGCGCCATGAACCTCTCCGTTGCGGGCCATCCCCTCCACACGCGCTCGCTCACGATTTCGCTGCAGCCGGACCAGCACGAGGGGACGCAGGCGGCCAACGGGCACGTGGCCGTCGATGCCGCGGTGATCGATCTGCGCAAGGGTGGCTTCGTCCCCGTGGCGGGCTTTCTCCAGACCGCGGGTATCGTGCACCACATGACCCTCGACGCGGCCCTCGATCCCGAGACCCGCATCCTCGATCGCTTCATCGGTGCCCAACCCACGCGCCCCATCGAGCCCTGTGCACTGACCCGCGGAGAGTGCTGCAGCGATCCTCTGCCCCTCCTCCAGACCCTGGCGGGAAGACGACTCGACGAGAGCTTCGTGCCCGAATTGCGTCGCGTCTTCGGCGGGCCCCGCGGCTGCTCCCATCTGCTGACCCTGGGGCAGCTGCTCGCATCGACCGTGCCCTACGCCCTCGACATCGATCGCGAACTCGGCGCCGCCAGGCGTCGCCCGAACGAACGCATCTTCCACCGCGCGGTCGAGATCGACGGTTACGAACTCGCGCCGACGGTCCAGCAGATCGTCGTCCAGGTGACGGATCTCCACATGGCCGCCACTCCCGCGATTGCCGCGCCGATGGACCACTTCGGCGCGCAGACCGAGGTGCGGGTGAGCGCCCGGATCGACATCGAGCGCAACATGGCCCTCGGCGAGATCACGGCCCACGAGCGCAAGCGGCGCCTGAGCGAAGTCGAGAGCGCGACCTTCGTCGACCGCTCCTCCGAGCTGGCCTTCCTCGAAGGGCAGGGCGTGATGGGCGGGGTGAGTCGTCGGGTCCTCGAGGTGTTCGGCGACGACCCGGCCGACAACCCCATCCTCGAAGCCCTGCTCATGCTGCCGCCGGGTTTCATTCAGTGCCTGGCTTCGTTCTCGGAACGCTGGCCGGAACGCGCGAAGAAGGAGGCCTCCATCCTCGGCGTCACGGGCAACCCCGACTCGTGTTGGATGTGGAGGAACGACGGCCCGGTGATGAAGGCGGCCGACGGGTCGGATTAGTCTTCGACGAGCTTGTTCTCGACTTCTCCGGTCAGCACGTTCTTCATCACCGGGCCGTCGTTCCTCCACATCCAACACGAGTCGGGGTTGCCCGT
>JANQEL010000195.1 GCA_028278345.1 Myxococcota bacterium | reverse complement strand
AGTCGCCGACGTGGCGCTCGGCTACCTGATCGGCCTGGCGCGAGAACTCTTCGCGATCGATCGCGCCGCGCGCGAGGGCGAATGGGAAAAGCGCCGGGGGGTTTCCCTCGGCGGCAAGACGGCGGCGCTGGTCGGCTTCGGCGACATCGGTCGCGCGTTGGCGCGGCGCTTGATCGCCCTCGGCATGAAGGTCGTCGTCTACGACCCGAACTACCAGCCGGTGCCGGGCCTCGAGAGCGTCGAGTGTGCCAACTGGCCGAACCGCCTCGAAGAAGCCGATGCGCTGCTCTTCACCTGTGCGCTGACTGCCGACAATCACCACATGCTCGGGCCCGCCGAGTTCGCACGGGTCGAACCCGGCCTTCGCATCGTCAACGTGTCGCGCGGCCCGTTGATCAACGAAGCCGCATTGGCCTGCGCGCTCGAACAGGGGAGGGTGCACTCGGCTGCCCTCGATGTCTTCGAGATCGAGCCGCTTCCCGAACGCTCTCCGCTGCGCGCGCTCTCGGATCGCGTCGTCTTCGGCGCCCACAACGCGTCGAATACCGAAGAGGCCGTCGAGCGCGCTTCGCTTCGCGCCATCGATCTGCTCTCGGGCTTTCTTGGCTCGAAGGCGAAGGCGGGCGTTGCGGCGAAGGAGAGCGCCGCGGCCAGGGAGAGTGCAGCGTGAAGACCGTGGTGGTGACCGGCGCAGCGGGTGGGATCGGGCAGGCCCTGTGTCTGGCCTTCCGCCGTGCGGGCTATCGCGTGGTCGCGACCGACTGCAAACCCGTGGTCGACGACGCGGACGTCTTCGTTCCCCTCGATCTCGAGGCGATGGCGAGGGACGAGTGCGCCCTCGAAGACGGCGTGTCGAGCCTCGCCGCCGTACTCGATGACGCTGGATGCGCGGCGCTCGTGAACAACGCAGCGACCCAATGCCTCGGAGATCTCGCTTCCCTCGACGTGCGGGCCTGGCAGCAGTCGATGAATACGAACGTGATCGCCCCGGCGCTTCTGGTGCGCGGGCTGTTGCCGCAGCTCACGCGCGCACGGGGAGCCGTGGTGAACGTCGGAAGCGTCCACGGCCAGCTTACCAAGCCGGGCTTCAGCGCGTACGCCACAAGCAAGACGGCCGCCGAAGGGCTCACGCGGAGCCTCGCCGTCGAACTCGGCGGTCGCGTGCGGGTGAACTGCATCCGCCCCGCGGCGACGGCGACGCCGATGCTCGAAGCGGGCTTCCAGAACGCACCCGCGGCGCGCGCTCAGCTCGACGCCTGTCATCCCGTCGGACGCATCGCCGAGCCCGAAGAGATCGCGCGCTGTGCGGTATTCCTCGCGAGTGATGACGCGTCCTTCATCAACGGTGCGTCCCTCGACGTCGACGGCGGCATCGGCGCGCGTCTGCACGATCCCGCCTAGGGCGCCGCGATGAGCGACCTCGCTTCGACCTCCTTCGTTCGCGGTTGGCTCGCCGTGCTGCTGGTGGCGACGCTGATGCGCACGGTCGACATCGCGAGCGAGTCGCTGTGGGTCGACGAGGCCTTCAGCGAGAGCGCGAGTCGCGGGAGCGTGGCTTCGATCCTCGAGTCGAACGCGCGGGATACGCATCCACCGCTGCATTCCCTCGTGCTCGCGGGCTGGCGGGCGGTGTTCGAGCCCGTCGACGCGGATCCCGACACGATCACCGTCGTGTTGCGCGCCAACAGCGTGCTCTGGAGCCTGCTCGCCATCGCCCTCGCGATGCAGCTCGCGCGCGAGATCGCGTGCTCGCGCGTGGCCCTCGTCACGGGGAGCTTCCTTGCGCTCTCGCCGATCGACATCTACTTCGCGAACGAAGTGCGCAGCTACATCCAGCTCGCGGCACTCGGTCTGCTCGGCGCATGGACGATGTGGCGCTGGTGCGAAGCCTCCCGCGCCGCCGCGGCGCCGGTGATCGCGAAGTGGGCCGTGGCCTTCGCCTTGGCCGGCGCGGCGATGATCTACACCCACTATCTCGGGATCACCTTGTTGGTCGGACACGGGATCGTGGGGCTCGCGGTCTTCGTCGCGCGGCGACACTGGGTCTCGGTCGTAGCACTCGGTGCAGCGGCGGTAGGGGTCGCGGTGCTCTTCGCCCCGTGGCTCGTCTACGTACTCGGCATCCGCGACACCCTCGAGCGCAAGGCCAGCATCGATTGGATGCCGCTACCGGGGGCGATCGACTTCGTCTCGATGATCGGTCGCGAGTACTTCTGGGGCCGGGTGCACAAGATCCACGGCGAGTGGGGCGCGCTCACGGCGTTGCTCCCGCTCTCGATCTTCGCGGCCGCGGCGGCGCTCGCATACGCCCGGGGTGCGCGGCGACTCGCCCCCGGCGCCGCTTTCCTGCTCGGTTGCTTCGCGCTGCCCCTCGTGCTCTGTGCCGTCGTTTCCTACGCCGACCAGGTGATCTACTACCGCCCGCGCTTTGCTGTGCTCCTCGTGCCGTACTTCTCGATCGCCCTGGCCTGGGCGTGCAGTTCCCTCGGTTCCCCGCCACGCTTCATCGCCGCGGTGGCCCTGTGCGCGGGGCTTCTCGGCGCGGGCGTCGTCGCCCAATACACGACGCCCCAGAAGCGCGCCTGGCGCGAAACCGCACTCGAATGGCCGCGGGTGGATGCGCCGGCCTTCTACGTCGTGCTGCCGGCCGAACATCAGCGCCCCCTGCGTCACTACCTCGAGGGTCGCATTCGCCACACGCCGCAGTGGGTGCTCGAACGCTTGTCTCCCCTACCCGAAGGGGCGCTCATCTGGGTCGCCAGCTGGCCCGAGCCGCTGACCGGACGCAACGCCGAGTACCGCGACTGGCTGAAGCAGGTGGGAGACGCACGCCGACACGTGCTCGAGACCCACTACACCCTCACCCAGGTCGAGCCGCGTGGCGAAGCGGTCTGGCCCGCCCATGCGCGCGAGCGCTTCGAGGCCTGGTATCGCCCCTTCGACATTCGAGGCGAGGTGGCGGGCTTCAGCGAAGCGATGCAGTTCGGTCCGATCCGTTTCGACGAGGCGACGGGGGAGGCCTATCGCAACGTCGAAGGCCGCGGCGTCCTTCGCTTCGACGCCGCCCGCTCGCCACAGACCCTGGTCATTCGCGCGAAGCACGACTCGAGCGGACCGGGACTCCGACTTCGCGTCGCGCGTGGCGATCATCCATCAGTGCTTGCAACGGCGGGCGTCGCGATGATCCACGACGCCACAGTTGGCGAGTACCGCGGACGCGTTCCCGAAGGCGACGGGCCACTGTGGGTGGGTTGGACGACGTCCGAAGAGAGCGACCCGAGCTGGCAGCTTCACTGGGTAGGCTTCGAAGGAACGCCGGCCAGCGGGATGGCATTTCGCGACTGATGCTGCATCTTCCCTGCGCGCTCCGCCCGAACGGTGGAGTGGTTCACCGCGCGCTCATGGGAGCCTGCTGATCGCGCACGATCGCATGATGTCATGATGGATTGATGGAGAGTCGTACTTGTCGGGCCCGACCCCTGGACTTGGCAGCTGGAATCTGATCGGCGAGACACTCTCGGGTCGCTACCGCGTGGAGTCCGAACTCGGCGCTGGCGGAATGGCCACGGTCTACGCCGCGATGGACCAGACCCTCGGGCGCAAGGTCGTCATCAAGATCCCCCACGCCGAACTGCTGCAGCAGTCGGGCTTCCGTGAGCGCTTCATCGAAGAGGTGCGGGCGCTGATCAAGCTGGTGCACCCCCACATCCTGCCCATCCAGGATTACGGCGAGTTCCAGGGCGTGCCGTTCGCGGTGGTGGCGTACTTCTCGGGCGGCGATCTGCGCGCGAAGATCGACGCCGCCGGGGGGCGCCTCGACGTGCGCGACATCGTGGGCTGGCTTCCGCAGATTGCGAGCGCCCTCGACTTCATGCACAGCAAGGACATCGTTCACCGCGACATCAAGCCGGACAACATCCTCTTCGACGAGCAGGGCAATGTCCTGCTCTCCGATTTCGGCATCGCGACGGTAATGCAGCAGATCGACACCGAAGAGACCCTGGTGCCCCAACTCACCCGGGTCGGCGCCTTCGTGGGCACCACGGCCTACGCGCCCCCCGAAGCGATCCGCCGCGAGCTCTCCGGCGCCTACGACCAATACAGCCTCGGCGTCACCCTCTACTACGCGCTCTCGGGAGAGATGCCCTTCCGCGCATCGACGCCCGAAGAGACCCTGGTGTTGAAGTCGAGTCGAGAAGCCAGGCCGATCAAGGAGATCGCGCCCGACATCCCCGAAGCAGTGGCGAGCGTGGTGATGCGCTCGATCGCCCTCGATCCCGACATGCGCTTTCCGTCGTGCAGCGCACTGGCCGATGCGCTGATCGGTGCGGGGTCCGAAGTCGCGCCGCAGACGCCTCCGGTTGCGATCTACGGCGGCATCGCAGCGGCGGTGCTCGCGATCGTGCTCGGTGGCGTCCTGTTGCTGCGCGACGAACCCGTCGAGGTGAAGGTCGTGCAGGCCGAGCTTCCCGGCACCCGCTTCGAAGCGGGCAGCACCCCCGAAGAGATCACGGCCGCCATGGCGTTGTGCGAGCAGTTCGCGGCGGAGTGCGACATCCGCGATTTCGAATCCGAGATCCTGCGCGAAGTGCGCATCGCCGATCTCGATCCCGACCGCACCGAGGTCACGAACGCCGACTTTCTGAAGTTCGTCGAGGCGACCGATCACGTGACCAGCGCCGAGTCGAGCGGGACGAGTCAGGCGGAGGGTTTCATCGAGCGACACGGGTTGACCTGGTGGAACGTCGATGGCAACGGGGGTACACCGGCGGTCGATCACCCTGTGACCCACGTGAGCCTCGCCGACGCCGAGGCCTATTGCGCCTGGGTGAACGCCCGCCTGCCCACGGAAGTCGAATGGGAGTTCATCGCCCGCGGCGTCGACCGGCGGATCTACCCGTGGGGTGACGTTTGGGATGGGGCCCGGCTGAACTGGAACGGCGCCGACGCGAGGGGGCTCAAGGCCGTGGGGGAGAGCGTAAGCGGTGAAACGCCCGAAGGTCTGCAGGATCTCGCGGGCAACGTCTGGGAATGGACCAGCAGTCGCACGAACGCAGGCAAGGCGGTCTTGAAGGGCGGGAGTTGGACGACCGAGAATCCCGCGCACCTGCGTGCGGCGCAGCGCCTCGATCAGGTGCCGGAGTTCACCAGCGACGACATCGGGTTTCGCTGCGTGCGAGAACGCGCCAGTGACGCAGGCGCAGCGGAGAGCTGAAGCGAGGAACCAATTCGGTCCTTCGGGGCACTCATGGGCCGTAATTCGAGGACTCGTCCTTCTCGGGACGTGGGAGATCGAGAGATGTTGATGCAACCCCTTCGCAAATCCGTTGGTTTTTCGTGGGTCGTGGCGTGCGCCCTCAGCGCACTGCTTTCGTTCGAAGCTGCGGCGGCGTCGCGCGACGCCGTGCTCGCGGTGCTCGACGACGTGGCGCAGACGAACGCGTCCGATGAATTGAAGGTCTGGGCGAACGAAGGCGACAACCTGCCCCTCGAAGAGGGCACGGCGATCGAGTTCCACTTCGCCTCGAAACAGGACGTTCATCTCACCGCGCTTTATCTGGATGCCGACGGCAACCTGGTGCTGATCTACCCGGCCCCCGATGGCACGACACTTCGCGGCAACCAGCCGAAGGTGCTCGAAGCCGGTGAGGCGACGACCCCGTACGGCCAGGAGTCGCTCTTCGTGGTGGCGAGCGACGAGCCGATCACGCGCGACGCCCTCGGGATCGATTCGGGCGACGACTTCACGGTGCTTCCGCCGGAGGACGCCCAGAAGACCGCCGAACGCCTGCGCGAACTGGTCGCGAGCACCGACGCTTCGAGTGCGCGGGTCGACCTCCACATCGTTCCCGCCCAGCGCACGGGGCAGGGCCTCACGCGCGGTGGCATCGTGCAGTACTTCACCGAGGCGACGCGCTCGCTGCATCGCCCGAAGCTCGCCCTCGACATCAAGTTCGAGACCGACTCCGCGGATCTTCTCGACGATGCGCGTGCCGATCTCGACGTCGTGGGTCGTGCGCTCGCCGACGATCGGCTGGCCGACAAGAAGTTCCGCCTGGTCGGTCACACGGATCATCGCGGCGACGACGGCTACAACCAGGAGCTCTCGGAGAATCGCGCCCAGGTCGCACGCGACTATCTGATGAAGACGTACGGCATCGATGAAGCGCGCCTCGACTCGATGGGCCTCGGCGAGAGCGTGCCGATGCTACCCGGCACCGACGAGGACGCGATGCGTCGCAACCGCCGCGTCGAACTCGAGCTGGTTCGCTGAACCCGGGAGAGACGGCTGAAAGACGAGCGGCCCGCTTCGGCGGGCCGCTTTCGTTTCAGCGCAGCCTCTTGCGCTCCACCTGTTCGGCGATCCACGCGTAGGTCTGTTCGAGCCCGCGCTCGAGAGAGATCTGCGGCACCCAGCCCAGCACTTCGCGGAGCTTCGTGTTGTCGCTGTTGCGTCCGCGAACGCCCTGGGGCTTGCTCGGGTCGTAGCGGCGCTTGATCTCCTTGCCCGCGATGTCGGAGATGATCGTCACCAACTCGTTGATCGAGAGCATGCGATCCTGCCCGAGGTTGATCGGTTCGCGGTGGTCGCTCTCCATGATGCGGAGGAGCCCCTCGACGCAGTCGTCGATGTAGCAGTAGGAGCGCGTCTGTTCGCCGTCGCCCCAGATCTCGATCTCGTCGCCCGGGCCGGCCTCGGCGAGCTTGCGACACATCGCGGCGGGCGACTTCTCGCGTCCCCCCTCCCAGGTGCCGAGGGGACCGAAGATGTTGTGGAAGCGCACGATGCGCGTTTCGAGGCCATGATCTTCCCAATAGTGGCTGCACTGGCGCTCGGAGAAGAGCTTCTCCCAACCGTAACCATCTTCGGCGTCGGCGGGGTAGGCCTCCTCTTCCTTGAGCCCGGCACAATCGGCGTCGTTCTGGCGATACATCGGGTAGATGCACGCCGAAGAGGTATAGAGGTAACGCGAAACACCGCGCTCGCGCGCGGCCTCGAGCATGTGGATGTTGATCAGCACGTTGTCGTGCATGATCTCCGCCTTGTTGCTCGAGATGAAACCGATGCCGCCCATGTTCGCCGCGAGGTTGTAGACGTGGTCGATGTCTTCGCAGGCGCGAAGACAGTTCTCCCAGCGACGCAGGTCGAGCAACTCGAACTCGTGGGCGATCGAGGGCTCGAACTCGGGTTCCTTGATGTCGACGCCGCGCACCCAGAAGCCGCGTTCGACCAGGGCGTTCACCAGGTGATGTCCGATGAAGCCGCCGGCCCCCGTCACCAGGACGCGGGTGTTCGCGTTGCTCTTCGTCGTCTTGTCTTCCGTGCTCACGAAGGGGCTCCCACGCTCCGCTCCTTTCGGCTGCGCCACAGCTCGAGTCCGAAGGCCCAGATGAATCTCGGGTTGTGGTAGAGGTAACGGCGCCACAGCCGCGCGGGTTCAGTCAAAAGTCGAAAAAGCCATTCGAGGCCGGCGCGCTGCAGCCAGCCGGGTGCTTGGCGTTTGTGCCCGGCGATGAAGTCGAAGGCCGCACCGACGCCGACGCACACGCACGAGAGGGTGTCGCTGTGCTCGGCCATGAAGCGTTCCTGCTTCGGGCAGCCGAGCCCGACGAAGAGCACGTCGACTTCGGCGTCGTGAATGCTCAGGGCGAGGGCGTCGTTCTCTTCCGCTGTGAGTGGACGGAAGGGCGGCGCGTGGTGGAAGGCGATCTGCAGCCCCGGATGATCGCGTTCGAGGTTGTCGACCATGGCCGCGAGGGTTTCGGGAGACCCGCCGAGAAAGCCGACGCGTAGCCCCGCGCGCTCCGCCTCGGCACAGAGCATCGGCGTGAGGGTGGGCCCATAGACCCGCTCGGCGTGTCCGAGCCCGAGGGCGCGCAACCCCCACACAAGCGGCATGCCGTCGGAGGTCACGAGATCGGCCCTGTTGATCTGGTCTTGCAGCTGCGGATCGTCGTACGCCTCCATCACCATGTGCACCGTGGCGACGCAGACGCGCCCGCCTTCGCGCGCGCGAGCGAGGTCGCAGATGCGGGCGATCGCACCGGCGTAGTCGGTGGCGTCGACCCGCATGCCGAGGATGTGGCGGGAGAAGAGCGGGGTCGGGTCGCGTCGCTTCTTCTCGCTGCCGTCCGTGCCGCGAGCAGCGACTTGTTCAGGGGTGGTCATCGCTTCCCGTATCGGACCCACGCGCTCGGGGGTTGAGTCCGTGCGAGGAGCCAAAAGCCGTGCGCGGGCCTTGAGATGGGGCCGATTCTGCTCAAGCGAGGAGGGTTGTTTCCCGATCGGAATCGAGGTGTTGGCCGCATGCACCGGCGCGCAACCGAATTGGACTGCGAGGCAGAACCCCTTGCCCATCCCACACCCGAAGGCCCTCTCCCGCGAATCGCGCACGCGGCGGTGGCAGATCGCGTGTCTGCTGGTGATCGCGGGCTTCGCCCTGGCGTGTGAGCCCGATGCCCCGGCCCCGAGCTGGCCGAGTGACAACTGGGTGGTCGGCGACGCGGCCGCGCTCTCTTCGGTCGCGACGGGCCTCGCCGAATTCGTCGGCACTCCGATCGGTCGACACGCCGAGTTGTGGCTCGAGCGTGCGGGAGGCTGCGCGGGCTTCGTCGCCCAGGCGCCCCAGGGCGCGACGACCGAACAGCTGATCGATTCGATCCGCTGCGTCGATTCCGTCGCGATTCCACCGGCACTCCAGACTCTGCAGGCCGATTCGGCGGCCGCCTTCTCGTTCCCGCTCGCGGGAGGGGGGCACGTCTACGGTCGCATTCCGGCGTATTCCGACGCCGGTCAGACGATCGAGGCCCACTTCGAACCCCCGGCCGATGGCGCCGAGGGAGATCGCACGGCGACGAGTGGAGCCGTTTCCCTTCTCGTTCAAGGCCGCGACTCTGCGGGCGCGCCCGCGTTCTCGACCGACGACGCGTTGGTCCACGCGCGGGTCCGCCCGGCCGCCGGTCTCGATCTCGCCTCCCTGGTTTCGCAGGGAAGCCAGGCCGATCAGATGTTCCATCTGCGCAGCGAGCTCTTTGTCGGCGCGTTGCTGGAAGGCAGCTGGGAGATCGCGATCTATCTGCCCCGCGAAGCCCAGGTGACACCGCCGATGGCCCTCGCCCTCGATCACACCCTTCGCGTGGGAGCCGAACGGGCGATGCAGACCTTCGTGGGCGAACTCGAAGCCACCTGGCCCATCCACCACTCCAGACAACGCATCGCGGGGCACGAGGGGGCGTGCTTCCACGACCTCAGGCTCTTGCCCGATCTGGTGCCCTGCTACGTGGTGACCGCGCGCAGCATCGTGATCGGCTGGAACCCGACCAGCATCGAACTGGCTCTGGGCCGCAGCGATGCCGCCGCGACCTTCGTCGCCGGGCCCGTCTTGGACGAACGCGGAGGTTGGCTCGTCCATCTCGATCGCTTCCCCGAGGCCGACGAGCGCTTACAGCGTCAGCTGCGCGGCCACGCACCGCCGAAGAGCCTCGCGCGCCTGTTCGATTCACTGCGGGTCGACGCAAGGGTCGATGCGAACGAGAGGGCAGGCGTGGTTTCACTGCACGCCGAACTCGTGCGCAATGCGCGCGTCGGGGTTCGACCGTGAAGCGCTTGGTGCTTTCGGCTCTAGTCGTGATGGCGGCGGGCTTCGGACTCTGGTCCGGCTACGAGGCCCGCAAGGCGGCCCCGCGCCTCGCGGCGATCGACGGGGTGTGCCGCGCGGTCGAAGAGGAGCGCTACGGCGACGCCATCGCGCAGTCGGAGGGCCTGGTCGCCCCCGACGAAGACGGTCGCGTTGCGGCCGAATGCCGTTGCTGGGCCCTGCTGAACGAAGGGCGCCGCGATGAATGCGCGAGCCTGATCGATGACCTGTTGCAGGACGAAGAAGCGCGCGATTGGGTTCCCCATCCGGTCCTCGCCACCCTGGTCGCGCGCACACGCGTACAGCAGGGGCGCGCGGTCGAAGCCGCGAATCTGGCGCGGGCGACTGCCGAGGTCCATCCGACCGTGTTGCAGATTCTCGAACTCGAGATCCAGACGCGCAGCGCCGTCGAGGGCATCCAGACGGCCCACGAGGCGATCGAAGCGCGCATCGAACCCGGTGTCGAAAGCCTGCCGCTGCAGATCGCGCTGGCGGCGTCCTACCTCGGGCGCTTCGACTGGCAACGGGCGCTGGCGGTGTTGGGCGAGACGCCGCCTCCGATCGGCCATCCGCTTCAACTCCTCTGGTACGAGAATCGCGCCCGCGCGATCGCGACCGGCGGCGACATCGACGGCTTGCGCGCGCACTTCGAACGCTGGGCCGCCGCGGGCGCCGACCCGATCGATCTGCGCGGACGCTACGCCCTGCGGGTCAGCGTCTCGCATTTGCGCGACCCGGAGAAGACCGACATCGAGTTGCTCGAAGAGGCGCTGGTCGATCAGGCGAAGCTGCGCGACGCCCATCTGCGCTGGGCCCTCTACCGCCGCTTGATCGGCACGCTGATCGCCGATACGCGCATCGACGATGCCCTCGCCGTGTATGACGAAGCGGTGGCCTTCGTCGAGTTCCCGAACCTCGATCGCGAAGAGATCGCGCGCGCGGCCCTTCCGGAGCTCGAGGCACCGGGAGGGCAGGGCCCGCAGACCGGCGCCATCGAGTTCGTGCTCGCCGAGGCGACCGACTGGCATGGCCGGCTGCTCGTCTCCCCCGATCCGCGCGAGGCGCCGGATCGCGACTTCGAGGCCTTCGAATTCGGCGCGTACACCCCCGTGCGGGTCGAACGCGCGCGCAGCTACACGCCGCAACGCTGGGTGGTCCAGGACGACGACGGACGCGTACGCGGGTCGGGCATGGTGTGGCCGCAGGTCGGACAGACGGTGCCGGTGCGCGTCGCCCTGCGCGACGCAGCGGCCCTTCCGGGCGTCGTGACGACCCGACCGACGCTTCCCGCCGACGGACGCCGACGCGTGTTCAACCTGATCCTCGACTGCGCGGATTGGCGCCTGGTGCAGTACCTGCGCGCGCGCAACGAGCTGCCCTTCCTCGACGCGCTCTTGCGCGACGGTTATCGCGCCGTGCTCGAGAGTCGTCCGGCTTTTACCGCGGCGGCGATGGAGGCCCTGGTCTGGCCCGAGAAGGATCGCGAGGTCAGCTTCGTGGGCCTACTGCACCAGATGGGCCTCGAGATCGGCGGTCTCTCGTCGGTGGGGCGCAACCCGTTCGGATTTCTCTCCGCGGTGCTGCCCTCGAGTGAGAGTCTCTTCGATCGCCTGGGTTCCGAGCGCTTCGTGGTGGCGAACATGTTGTTCTCCCACGGTGGCATCGACGCGGGCCATCACGCCCAGACCGTGGGCCCCTTCGGCGAGAAGCGCGAACTCGAGCTGGCGGGAACCTTTCGCCCGCTTCGCCCCGAAGAGATCGCGCGCTTTCCCCAGATCGATCTCGGTCCGCGACAGCGGCGGCGCATGGAGACGATCGCTTCGGAGTTCGATTCCGCGGTGGCGATCGCCGAGCGCGGCGAGGTCGACTTGCTCGTGCTGCGGATCGAGCCCCTCGACCTGCTCACCCACGCCTTCTTCCGCCAACTGCTGCGAGGCGGTCAGGACGATGGGCGTAGCCCGCTGCTCGAGGCCTACCGCTACATCGATCACCGCCTGGCGGACGTAATGGCGGCGATGGATCGCGACGACGTGCTGATCGTGATGAGCGACCACGGCATCCGCACACCGATGGAGCACGAAGAGGACGCGCTCTTCGTCATGGTCGGGGATGGCGTGCCGCAGGGCCGGGCCCCGGGGATGCCGCACTTGCGAGGTGTGCCGCGCATCGTGGCCAGCGTGTTGGGTGTAGAAACGCGTTGGCCCGATTCGGGCGTCGCCTCGTGGCTCGAGGGTCCACCCGAATCGGGCGCCAACGTCGCTCTAGGAGAAGGGCGACCGGCAAGCGCTCGCGCCACGAACCCGTGAGTGGTAGGGCTCCGGGTCCGGGCACGAGCTCTGCTCGCTGTCGTACCAGGATCGTGCCTGGGGCTCGCCTCAGAACTTGACGACGACGTTCGTCTGGATGCGAACCCGATCGCCGGGCGTCGCGCCCTGGAGCGCCGACACATCGTCGTCCAGCTCGTCGCTGATGTAGGCGATGACGTTGAAGTCGGTGTTCTTGAGGACGGTCTTCGTGGCGTGTACGCGCCAGGCTTCGCCGTTGGTGACGCCGTCGAGGAAGTCACTGTCGGTCAGATTGCCGGGCACGGCGTCCGCCTCGACCTGGAAGTAGCCCACGCCCACTTCGGCGATGGCCTTCTTGCTGCCGAGATTCACGCCCACGCTGAAGGCGGTGCCCTGCTTGCCCTCGCCCGTGCCTTCGGCGCTGAGGTTCTGGACGAAGTTGCCCCAGACGGTCACCGGCCAGTCCTCGATCGGGGTGAACGAGGTCGACGCAGCGACGTCGATCAGGTCGACGTGATTGTCGTCCGTGAGCGCGACGTTGCCGGCGTCCATGCCGCGAGTGATGAAGTCCGGGTTGAGCTTGCGGAAGGCGTAGTAGGTGGCCTGCACCTTGCCCGTGACGCCGTCGGTGATCTCGATGTCGTTGTCGACCTGCACACCGAAGACGGCGGGGTCGCGCGACGGGTCGAGGTTCTCTTCGTCGATCACGAAGTAGGCGACGTCGAGATTGGTGTCCCAGCAATCGCAGGGCGCCCAGCCCCACTGGAAAGCCGCACCTTCCGGCGTGTGATCACCGTCCCACAGGATCGGCGACGGGCCCATCTTCTTGTCCTTGAAGGGGTTGCCCATCTTGCCGAAGGTGATCGACTTCGAATCGCCGAACATCGGCTTCTCGGCGCCGTGGGGCTTCAAGGTGATGAAGGCCTTGTCGAGGAAGATGCCATCGGGATCGAAATCGACGCCCGAACCGAGGCTTTGGTTTCCGCTGTTCGCATCGGGGCCGGTGGAGAGGCGCAGCCCAAAGTCGACGTGTTCGTTGATTTCGCTCTCGGCGGCGATGCGCAGGCGGTAGCGGAGCCGGTGGCGGTCCTTTTCGCCCTCGCGGATGAAGACTTCGTCGCGGGCGCGGAAATCACCCTTCACGTTGATGCGATCGGCCCAGCGGTCGTCTTCCGACGCCGCGGCGGAGCCGGCGAGGCCGAGCGTCGCTAGGAGGCTGGTGAGTGCGGCGACGGCGATGATGCTGCGCGCCACTCGATTGGATCGGGCAATTGCGGGATCGCCGTGCACACGTCCCTGACTCATTCTCTTGATCTCCCTATGATGATTTCATGGATGACGCGGGTTCGACTCGTCGTCGCCTCGACGTCACCGGGTGGGTTGCACGGATCCTCCTACAAGCATTTGTCACGTGAAACGAACTGAACCGTGCGCGGCAGGTTTTAGTTTGTTCGACCCGGAGGGTCAAAAGGAGATCGTGTGACGGACGTGTCATGGAATCGCGACGCCCAGCCAACCGCTGGTTGAATGTGACGACCGTGTGAGTCATTCCAGCTCGGGATCGTCATGCGTTCGTCACACACGCGGGGGTGCAGGCACCTGCACGAGCACTGGTGCAACCCAGATGGTGGATCCCCGGGGAGGATTCGAACCTCCATTGACGGATTCAGAGTCCGCTGTCCTGCCGTTAGACGACCGGGGAACAGTGGGTTGGCGCGGGCGGACCTTATAGAAGGGACGCCGTCTTCTCAAGCGAATCGGGCGGCTAGGGACGGAGTTCAGCCGGCCGGCGGCGGCGAAGCGGCCTGGGCGGCGCGTTCTCGCATGACTTCGATGGCGCTCTCGAGTCGCGGCAGGCAGCGATCGCGTCCGATCACCACCATGGTTTCGTAGATGCCCGGCGATACCGGCCCACCCGTGACGGCGACGCGAACCGGCTGGGCGATCTTGCCGAGCTTCACGTTGTCGTGGTGGGCGGCGACCGCTTCGAAGACGCTTTCGAGCTGGGATTCGCTCCACTCTTCGACTTCGAGTTTGACCAGCGCCGCGAAGAGGGATTCGACCAGCGGCAGCGCCGCGGGCTTCAGGTGCTTCTTCACCGCCTTCGCGGCCTCTTCGGCTGCGAGGTCGACTTCTTCGCGCAGCAGTACCGAACAGAGCTGCGCCATCTCGTCGAGGGTCTTCGCGCGGTCGCGGTTGAGGTCGATGGCCTGTTCGAGTCGGCCATCGCGGTCGGGTGACGCATCGAGATACTTCGACCAATGCGGTTCGAGTCCCGCGATGAGATCGTCCATCGCGGCCTGCTTGATGTGCTGCTGGTTCACCCAGGCGAGCTTGTCGGGATCGGCCTGACCACTCGCGCGACCGACCCCGTCGAGATCGAACTTCTCGATGATCTCCTCGCGCGAGAAGAGCTCGTCATCCCCGTGCGACCAGCCGAGGCGGATCAACCAGTTGCGCAGCCCTTCGGGCAGATAACCCTGCGCGCGGAAGGCCTCGATCGAAACCGGGTCGCGGCGCTTGCTGAGCTTCTTGCCACTGGGCCCCACGATCAGTGGAACGTGGGCGAAATGGGGAAGCTCGGCTCCCATGGCCTGGTAGAGGGCGACCTGGAAAGGGGTGTTCGCGTGATGGTCGGCGCCGCGAATCACGTGGGTGATCCCCATGTCGATGTCATCCACCACCACTGAGAGGTGGAAGAGGGCGCCTCCATCGCTGCGCTGGATGATCTTGTCGCCGATCTCGCTCGCGTCCTGCCCGCTCGGTCCGAAGACGAGGTCGTCCCAGCCGAGCACGCCCTCTTCGGGCAGGCGAAGCCGCACGGTGTGCTCGCCGCAGTCGGCGCCGTACCCGGCGTCGCGACAGCGACCGTCGTAGGTCCACTTGCCGCCGGCGGCCAGCGTCGCCTCTTTGCGCTCTTCGAGTTCTTCCTTCGTACAGACGCAGCGATAGGCCTTGCCCTCGGAGATCAGCTGCTCGACCACGGCCGTGTGGCGGTCGCCGCGCTCGCTCTGGCGGTAGGGCCCCTCGTCCCAGTCGAGGCCGAGCCAGCGCAGGCCGTCGATCAGGGCCGCCTCGCTCTCGACCGTCGAGCGCTCGCGGTCGGTGTCCTCGATCCGGAGCACGAAGGTGCCACCGTGGTGGCGCGCGTAGGCCCAGTTGAAGAGCGCCGTCCGCGCGCTCCCGAGATGCAGGAACCCCGTGGGGCTCGGGGCGAAGCGCGTGCGGATGTTCGACATGGCGGCGCATCATATATCGAAGCCTTCGCTTCGCCATGGGTGCGGCGGGCTTGCCCATGCGCTAACTCCTGCCCGGCGTCGCCACCCCGGCGACCGTCGATCCCCCCGACATCACTGCGTTTTCTCGCGCGGCCGCGTCCATGAAGCTCTACCTCGAACGTCTCACAGGTACGCCTCAGCGCGAGGTCTTCGAAGCCCCGGCGCGTTGGTGGCGTGAGCGCGCGGACAGTCCACAGGAGTTCGAATACGAGATTCTCGCGCCGTTTCGGTTCGAGATCGACGTCTACAAGACCGCCGCCGACGTCATCCTCGAAGGCACGGTGACGGGTGAGCTCGAGGCGCAATGCGGCCGGTGTCTGGCGCGCTATCGTCACGCGCTTCGTGAGGAGTTTCGGCTGGTTGCGGAAGATGCCGCGGGTCGGACCCCACCCGATCCGGAGGGTGTCGCGAGCTTGTCTCGCGACGGTCTGTGTCTCACTGACGAAATCGAATCCGGCTGGTACCAGGGGAGCGTGATCCAACTCGACGGCCTGTTCGGCGAAGTGCTGGCCGGCGCCATTCCCCTCCACCCGATCTGCCGCGAAGACTGCCAAGGGCTCTGCCCGCAGTGCGGAATCTCATGGAATGACGGGTCGTGCGACTGCACGCCCCCCGAAGAACCGAGCCAAAAGCAATCGCCCTTCGCGGTGCTCGCGAAACTGAAAGAGCGCGAAGCGCAAGACTCATAAAGAGAACAACAGGAAGAAGAGAACCATGGCCGTTCCGAAGCGAAAGACTTCCAAAGCCAAGCGCGACAAGCGCCGCAGTCACGACGCCCTCTCGGTGAAGAGCCGGAGCACGTGCCCGAATTGCGGCGCCACGCGGCAGCCCCATCGCGTCTGCCCCAGCTGCGGCCACTACAAGGGTCGCATGATCGTCGAGACCGAAGAGGAATAGCCCGCGGTGCTCGCGCTGCTCTTTCCCGGTCAAGGCTCGCAGTTCGTCGGCATGGGGCGCGATGCGTTCGATGCCTCGTCGCGCGCTCGCGAGACCTTCGAAGCGGCCGACGAGGCCCTCGGCTTTTCGCTGAGCCAGCTCTGCTTCGAGGGCCCCGAAGACGCACTGCAGCGCACCGAGAACCAACAACCCGCGATCCTCACCACGAGCATCGCGCTGTTGCGCGCCCTCGAAGAACGCGTCGAGATTCGTGCTGCGTACTTCGCGGGACATAGCCTCGGTGAGTACACCGCTCTTGTCGCCGCCGGAGCGCTGGCCTTCGAAGAAGCCGTCGCGATTGTGCACGCCCGGGGTCGCTTCATGCAGGAGGCGGTGCCCGAAGGCAGGGGTGCGATGTCGGCATTGATCGGCTGCTCGCCCGAAGTCGCCGTCGAGGCCTGCGAGGCGGCTGCGGCCGAAACAGGTGAAGTGGTGGCGGCCGCGAACTTCAACTCGCCGCAGCAGACCGTGATCGCCGGCGACGCCGCCGCGGTGAAGCTGGCGGGCGAAAAGGCGCTCGAAAGCGGCGCCAAGCGCGCCGTGGCCCTCGCCGTATCCGCCCCCTTCCACTGCAGCTTGATGCAGGGTGCGGCGGAGAAGCTCGCCGTCGAACTCTCGCGCGCGAACTTCCAATCGTTCAGCGCGCCGGTCGTCACCAATGTCGAGGCCACCGCCAACGAAGACGCCGGCCGCCTCGAATCCCTCTTGCGCGAACAGGTGACGGCACCCGTTCGCTTTACCGACATGATCGGCGAACTCGGCAACCTCGGCGTCGATCACTTCCTCGAAGTCGGCCCCGGTCGCGTGCTCAGCGGTTTGATCGCGCGCATCGCGCGGCGCTCCAAACGAGCGAACGTTTCGGAGCTGGGCGACCTCGAGGAGGCGATCGCCTTCGTGGGTGAAGCCGGCTGATCGACTCGACCCTTCGTGCGGCTCTATACTCGGGCCGCGCGAATTGATGATGAGAGGACAAGGAGTTCCGCATGGCGCTCGAAGCACGCGTGACCGAACTGATCGTTGAACAACTCGGGATCTCGAAAGAAGAAGCCGTGCAGGGCGCTTCCTTCATCGACGACCTCGGCGCCGATTCCCTCGACATCGTCGAACTCGTGATGTCCCTCGAAGAAGAATTCGACATCGAGATCCCCGACGAAGACGCGGAGAAGATCCAGACCATCGGCGACGCCATCACGTACGTGAAAGAGCGAAGCGAGGGCTGAGCGTTGTCCGCCCCGCCGGTAGGCAAGCCGCCGGCCGAACGCGTCGTCGTCACCGGCATCGGGTGCGTGACGCCGCTCGGGCTCGATCTCGCATCGACCTGGGATGCGGCGTGCGCCGGGCGCAGCGGTGCCGGCCCCCTCGATCGCTTCGACGCGAGCGACTACCCGGTGAAGATCGCCGCGCAGCTGCCGGGCGATCCCGAACCCTCGGGTGTTTCGAAGAAGGATCTGCGGCGCATGGATCCCGCCGTGCGCTACGCGCTGGCGGCCGCCGAAGAGGCCCTCGCACACAGCGGCCTCGATCTCGAGAGCGTCGACCGCAACCGCGTGGGCGTCGGTATCGGCACGGGCATCGGCGGTATCACGACCCTGCTCGAGAATCACGACGCCCTGCAGAAGTCGGGCCCGCGCAAGGTGTCTCCCTTCACCATCCCCTACTGCATCTCGAACATGCCGGGGGGCAGCATCTCGATCCAATACGGATTGCGCGGACCGAACCTCTGCTACGTGACGGCGTGTGCTTCCGGCAGTCATGCGATCGGCGAAGCCGCGCGCTTGATCGCGCGCGGCGATACCGATGTGATGGTGGCCGGGGGCAGCGAGGCGCCGATCGTCGGCATCACGGTTTCGGGCTTTGCGGCGATGAAGGCGCTCTCGGTACGCAACGATGCACCCGAGGCCGCGAGCCGACCCTTCGACACGGGCCGCGATGGTTTCGTGCTCGGCGAGGGGGCCGGCGTCTTGATCCTCGAGCGGCTCGATCGCGCATGTGAGCGCGGGGCGCAGATCCTCGCCGAGGTGCGCGGTTTCGGTGCCAGCGCCGACGGCTTCCATATGGTCCAGCCTCCCAGCGAGGGGGAGGGGGCAGCCCGCTGCATGCGCGCCGCCCTCGCCGACGCGGGCCTCGCGCCCGGCGACATCGGCTACGTCAACGCCCACGCCACGAGCACGCCGGCCGGAGACCCGCCCGAGGTCCACGCCCTGCGCGAGGTCTTCGGCGAGGCGCTCGACGGCATCGCGGTGTCGGCCACCAAGAGCATGACCGGACACCTGCTCGGGGCCGCGGGCGCCGTCGAGGCGATCCTCACCATCCAGGCCCTGGCGACAGGGCAACTGCCGCCCACGATCAACCTCGACGACCCCGACCCCGATTGCGCCCTCGACCACGTTTCCGGCAAGGCGCGGGCGCAGCAGGTCGAAGCCGCGCTCTCCAACTCCTTCGGCTTCGGCGGCACCAACGCCAGTTTGATCTTCGCCCGCGTCGAAGACTGAGCCGAGCGACGTCGTCCGCGCAGAACGGGCGTTCGGATCGAGCCCTTCGCCGGCTCACGCATGCGCAGGAGCGTCGACCGCATCAAGTGGCCCGCTATGTTCTACGCCGCCGCGAGCCTTCGCGGCCCCCCATTCGTTGCAGGCGGGTTCAGCGCGGGGGGCGCCGAGCCGATTCGCAACGGAAACAACCCGTGCACCCGAAAGCGCGCGCAACGCGCGCCGTGCACAACGAGATCCCGGACATGGCCGACCCCAGCAGCGCGACACCCAACCTCGACAACAGCGATCCCGACATCGCACAGTGGATCCGCCGCGAGACGAAGCGACAGGCGCTCTCGATCGAATTGATCGCGTCGGAGAACTTCGTATCGAAGGCGGTCCTCGAAGCCGTCGGTTCGGCGCTCACGAACAAGTACGCCGAGGGTTATCCCGGGCGTCGCTACTACGGCGGTTGTGAGTTCGTCGACGAAGTCGAAACCCTTGCGATCGACCGCGCCAAGGAGCTCTTCGGCGTCGATCACGCGAACGTGCAGCCCCACTCGGGCAGCAGCGCGAACGCCGCCGTCTATCAGGCGCTGCTCGAGATCGGTGACACCGTGCTCGCCATGAACCTCGACCACGGCGGGCACCTCACCCACGGCAGCCCGGTCAACTTCTCGGGCAAGAACTACAAGATCGTTCCCTATGGCGTGCGTCGCGACGACGAGCGCATCGATTACGACGAACTGCGCGACCTCGCGCTGGAACATCGGCCGAAGATGATCCAGTGCGGAGCCACGGCGTACTCGCGCACCATCGACTTCGCGAAGTTCCGCGAGATCGCCGACGAGGTCGGAGCCGTGCTCTTCGCCGACATCGCCCACATCGCGGGGCTCGTCGCGACAGGCGTGCATCCCTCGCCGATCGGTCACGCCCAGGTGGTGACCACCACCACGCACAAGACCCTGCGCGGCCCGCGCGGTGGCCTGATCCTGTGCGACGAGGACTACAAGAAGAAGATCGACAGCGCGATCTTCCCGGGCTCCCAGGGCGGTCCGCTGATGCACGTGATCGCGGGCAAGGCGGTGGCGTTCAAGGAGGCGCTCTCGCCAGCCTTCACGACCTACTGCCAGCAGATCGTCGCCAACGCGAAGGCCCTCGCCGAGGACTTCATCGAGCGCGGTTTCGCGGTGGTCTCGGGCGGCACCGACAACCACCTCTTCCTGCTCTCCCTGGTCGACCGCGACACCACGGGCAAGGCCGCGCAGATCGCGCTGGACCGCGCGGGCATCACGGCGAACAAGAACATGGTGCCCTTCGATCCGCGCAAGCCCATGGTGACTTCGGGCATCCGCATCGGAACGCCGGCGGTCACGACCCGCGGCATGAAGGAAGGCGAGATGCGCACCATCGGTGGCCTCGTCGCGCGGGTACTCGAGAACCCGGGCGACGTCGACGCCCTCGACGCGATCCGCAGCGATGTCGAAGCCCTTTGTCGCAACTTCCCGCTCTACGAGGATCGCTGGAACGATCGGGACTGAGCGGTGCGCTGTCCATTCTGCGGCGACGAAGAGAACAAGGTGATCGATACCCGCCTCACCAAGGAAGGTGAGGAGATTCGACGCCGCCGCGAATGCGAAGAGTGCGGGCGCCGCTTCACGACGCGCGAACGCCTCGAGACCGTGCTGCCGCGCGTGATCAAGCACGACGCGCGCCGCGAGGATTACGACCGCGACAAGTTGCAGCGCGGCATCGAGGCCGCCTGCGTGAAGCGCCCGGTGAGCGCCGACGCAATCGAGCGCCTGCTCGACGGGATCGAGCGCGTGATCCACGAAGGGGGCGAGAAGGAAGTGACCAGCCGTGTGATCGGCGAAGAGGCCATGCGCGGCCTGATCGAACTCGACTCGCTGGCCGCCGTGCGTTTCGCCTCGGTCTTCCTCGACTTCGACAGCTCGGACGACTACGACCGCTTCTTCGCCGACCTGGCGGAGCGGAGGGCCGACGGGGGTCGCGAGGAACCCGAAGCTTGACCCCCGAAGCGGCGATGAAGCAGGCGCTCGCCCGCGCGCGCAGCGCACTCGGGCGCACCTTCCCGAACCCCGCCGTGGGTGCCGTGGTGTTCCGAGGCAATCGGATCCTCGGCCGGGGTGCCACCGAGCCACCCCCCGGCAAGCACGCCGAGGTCGTCGCCCTCGAGGCGGCGGCGCGCAAGGTGGGCAGGGCGCGACTGCGCGGTGCCAGCATCGCGGTCACTCTCGAGCCCTGTTGTTTTACCGGACGCACGGGCCCGTGCACCGAGGCCCTGATCGAGGCGGGCATTCGCAAGGTCTACGTCGGCTGCCGCGATCCCCATTCGCGCGTGCGCGGTCGGGGCATCGCGAAGCTGCGCCGGGCGGGCATCGAAGTCGAAATGGGGGTGTTGGAAGAGGCCTGCCGCGAACAGCATCGCGGCTTCTTCTCGCTGTGCGACCGCGGCCGCCCCTTCGTGACCCTGAAGCTCGCGACCACCCTCGACGGGCGCATCGCCACGGCCACGGGGCAGTCGCGCTGGATCACGGGCCCGGCCTCGCGTGCGTTCGTGCACGAACTGCGCGGCCGCTCCGACGCGGTCATGGTGGGCTCCGGTACCGCGATCGCCGACGATCCCGAGCTCACGGCACGCAGGGGAAGGCGCATCGTTCATAGACCGGTGCGCATCGTGGTGGATGGAGGGCTCCGCTTTCCCCGGGCCTGCCCCGATGCGCGACTGCTCGCCGCACCGAAACGAGCGCCGCGCGGCGGTTCGGTCCACGCGGGCGAAACCTGGCTCCTGTGTCGTCGGGATGCGCGCGGCAGCCGGGCCCTTTCCACCCGTGGTGTCGAGCGGATCGACGTCCCGCGTCGCGGTCCACACCTCGACCTCGCCAAGGCCCTGCAACGCCTGGGTGATCGGGGGCTCACCACCCTCTTCGTCGAAGGGGGAGGGGGGCTCGCCGCCGCGCTCCTCCGCGCGCGCTGCGTAGACGAGATACACTGGTTCCAGGCGCCCATGTTGATCGGGGGGGACGGGCGCGCCGCCCTGGCCTCCCTCGGCGTGGAGCACCTGGCCGACGCCATCGACCTTCCCACCCTGCGCGTGCGACGACGCGGCGACGATCTCCACATCACGGCCCGCATCGACTCGAACCGCTGAACCCAAGCGCGCCTCCAACCCCACGAGCCGCCCGGACCGATCCCATGCAGACCTATCCCGCCAACCTCGACGCCACGGGCCTTCGCCTCGCTGTCGTGGTGGCGCGTTTCAACCATCTCATCAGCGCCCGCCTGCTCGACGGCGCCCGTTCGGCCTTCCTCGACAACGGCGGGCGGGAGGACGATCTCCACATCGCCTGGGTCCCGGGCGCCTTCGAGATCCCCCAGGCCGCGCGGCTCCTCGCGATCTCCGGGCGCTACGACGCAATCGTCACCCTGGGCAGCGTGATCCGTGGCGGCACACCGCATTTCGACTACGTCTGCGATGGCGTGACCGACGGCGTGCGCGAAGTGATGCGCGAGACGGCTGTGCCGGTGGCCTTCGGCGTGCTGACGGTGAACGACATCGAACAGGCGATGGATCGCGCCGGCGGCTGCGAAGGCAACAAGGGCGCGGACGTGACGCTGGCCGCGATCGAGATGGCGAACCTGCTGCCCGCTCTCGCCAAGCCTCCCAGCGCGGACGGATCGTGACGACCTCCCCAGGCGAAGCGCGAAGTCGCGCCCGCGAAGTGGCGCTGCAGGCGCTGTTCGCCGCTGACCTGCAGCAGCGGGGCGAGCGCGCGGGTGCGTCCGACGAAGCGACGGGTGCAGAAAGACACCCGGATGCGCCTCCGGTCCCGCTGCCGACCACACCGTCGACCCCCGACGAGATCTTCGACGCGGTCGCGGCCCACTTCGAGATGCCGAAGGCCGCCCACGACTTCGCGCGGCACCTCGCGCTGCAGGTGATCGAACACAGCGACGAACTCGACGCCGTGCTGAGCGAACACGCGAGCAACTGGCGCGTCGAACGCATGGCGGTCGTCGATCGCAACATCCTGCGTCTTGCGAGCTACGAGCTGCTGCACAGCGACACGCCGGCGCCGGTGGTGATCGACGAGGCCATCGAACTCGCGCGGCGCTTCGGAGCCGATACGTCGCCGGCCTTCGTGAACGGCGTGCTCGACGCCGTGGCGAAGCGAGCGGAGTGAGCAGGGTGGGCGGAGGCGCAAAGGGCATTCTCGATTTCGAAATCGGCGGTGAGCGCCTCGAGCGTGCACGCGTCGATCTCGCGGTAGCGGGTCTGTTCGCCGACGAGATTCCCCTGCGCGGGGGCGCCGGACGCGTCGATTGGCGCCTGTGCGGCCTGGTTTCGGAGCAGATCGCCGCAGGTCGGCTCTCGGGGGCGCGGGAGGAAGCCCTGCTGATCCCCAGTTGGGGGCAGCTGCTGGCGCGGCGGGTCCTCGTTCTCGGCCTCGGTCCGCGCAGCGAATACCGCCTGCAGTCGTTGGCCGAATGCGTCTGCGAAGTCGTCGAACGTGCGGCTGATCTGGGGGCCGATTCGATTGCGATGGCCCCGCTCGGCACCGAAGGCGATGAGTTTCCGCGCTGTGCGGAAGCTTTCGTCACGGGTGCACGCGAGGGCTTTCGCCGGGCACAGGCTTCGATGCGCCTGCGCATCGTGCTCCCCGAAGAAGAGGTGAATCGCGCAGGCGTGGCCCTCGACCAGGTGCTCGAGGGAATGCCCGATCCCCTGATGCGCTATCGGCGCCCCGCACCGACGCCGCGTTCCCAGCCCGAAGATCTCGCTCCGGCGGGAGCAACTCCCTACCGAAGCCAGTCCTGAAGCAGGGTTTCAGCGTCTTCCCGGGGCAGCCCGCCAGCAACCGGATCGAAGCGAGGCGGTTCAAGTCGGCTGCCGTTCGGCCGATCCTCTCTCGGGAACCGCGTTTCCCGCACGGGACCGGTTTCGTCGTTTGCTGCGCACCACGCTGGAGTTCGCAATGAGCCTGATTGGAAGTCTCGAAGACCTCGGTCTGGGGGACATCCTTCAAATCATTCACTTGTCGCAGAAGTCCGGTGTTCTTTCGATTCGCGGAGAGTCGGGTGAGGGGCGCATCGTCTTCCAGGAGGGGCTGGTTCGCCTGGCCACCTTGAAGGGCGATCCGGACGATCTGCGCGGGCTGCTGGTCGATCGCGGCTTCGTCTCGGACGCGGATTTCGAAGCCGCGGCCAACCATGCACGCAATGCCGGTGAGCCGCTGGCGAGCGTGTTGAGCCGCCAGACCGACGTGGGGCCCGAGCGCATCGAATCCCTGCGCCGCGAGTGTGCGGAGAACGCCGTCGGCGCGATGTTCAGCTGGACGACCGGCGAGTTCTCTTTCGACGTCGGTGCCGAAGACGAGTACTTGGCGAACGAGATGTCGCTCTCGTCCGGGGTAAACGCCCAGTATCTCGCGATGGAGAGCCTTCGCGTGCGGGACGAACAGGATCGCGGCGCACCCTTGGAACCCGGCGCAGCCACCGTCGATCCTTTCGCCGAAGCCGCAGACGCGAGCGCTCCGTTGGCATTGGAAGGCGAGGGCGATGACGAAGCCGAACACCCGGGCTTCGAACTCCCGGCAGAGGAGATGTTCGGGGTCGTGGACGATCACGAGCCTGTGGCGGAAGCCCTGCTCGATGTCGCCGGTGGGGCAGCGCCTCCCTCCGACGCCGAACCGATTGTTGAAGCCGTGGAGGTGGCCGAAGCCATCGTCGAACCCGCCTCGCCGGAGCCGGTTGCCGAATCCATTCTCGAAGCGCCCCTCGAGGCTCCCGTCGAGAGCCCGACGCCCGCGGCCCCCGAAGCCGTCGTCGAATCGACCCCGGCAGCGACGCGCCCGCCGGTGGTCGTGATCCACGAATCCCTGGCCGTGCTCGACTGGGTGCGCGCGGCCCTCGCACCCGCCTTCACCAGCGTGCACATCTTCCAGCAATCCCAGGAAGGACTCGGACGCATCCGTCAGTATCTCGCGCGCGCGCAGGCGCCGACCCTGCTGGTCGCTCCGGCGATCGAAGGCAGCCCGCTCTCCGGCATCGCCGACGCCGCCGACTTCGTGCGGCGATTGCGCGAACAGTCGAGTCGCATGCCCATCCTGTGGCTGCAGGCCGACGCAGAGGAGGCCCCGCCCGCCCCGCCCCTCGACCTCCCCATCGTGCTGCATCCCGAGGAAACGGCACTCGGCAACAGCGAATCGGCTGCGGAATCCGCGGCCCGACTCTGCCAGGCGGTGATCGAACAGGTCGACCAGGCCCAGGGCTCGGGCAACGCGCCACCCGCCACCGATGCGCCTCCAGCGAGCGACGATCTCGAACGCCTGAAGGTCGCGACCGAAACCCTGAGCCAGACCTCTTCCCAGGGCGAGATCCTTCCCCTTGTGCTGCGCTTCGCGAGCGAGACCTTCGAACGCGTGGCCATGTGGATGGTGCGCGGCGACGAAGTGCTCGGCATGGCGCAGCTCGGCATCGAGGACGGTGGCGGCCCCGACGACATCGAGATGCGCGCGCTGCGCTTCGGACGCGACGAGTCGGGACGCTTCTCGCAGGTGATCCAGACCGGCCAGCCCGTGCTCGCCCCCGCGGCGAACGAGGGTGACCAGCGTTTGTGTCTGCTACTCGGCGCCGAGCCCGGGGATTCTGCCTACGTCGCGCCGATCCTCAGTTCCGATCAGGTGGTGGCTTTGCTCTATGCCGACAACGGCGCGAGCGATCGGGTCTGCGACACGAGCGCCCTCGAGGTCGTGCTCCACCACGCCGGCCTCGCCCTCGACCGCGCCGCCCTCGAACGCGCCCTCGTCGAACCCGACGCCTAGGCGGGGGCCGCGAACGAGACGCGCATTCTCGTTCGCCTGCATGCGATCGATGCATCGCCACGCGAACGCCGGGGCCGCATCCGGCACAAACTTCGGCTGGGTGCAGGCAGGCCGCTTCCGCGGTGCGAGAAGCCCGCGGAAGTCCCGGGCCTGTCTCAAGAAAGTCCATCGGAGGCCGATCAATACCGGCGATCCGTCCATGCCCCATTTCCGGCTTTGGAGGAAACCCGTGCAGCGAATCTTGATCGTCGAGGACTCCGCAACGATGCGGTCACTCCTCGCGAGCACCCTCGAAGAACTCGAACAGCCGGTCAAGGTGATCGAGGCCGCCAACGGCTTCGAAGCCTTGCGTGTCCTGCCGCGAGAACAGGTCGATCTCGTGATCACCGACATCAACATGCCGGAGATCAACGGGCTCGAACTCGTCTCCTTCGTGAAGGGCAACGACCAGTACCGCGACACGCCCCTCATCATCGTTTCTACGGAAGGCTCGGACAAGGATCGAGAAAAGGGCATGCAGCTCGGTGCCGATGCCTACGTGGTGAAACCCTTCGAGCCCGAAGCCCTGCGCGAGATCGCGGGCGAGCTCCTGACGCGAAGCGCGGAAGCGAAGTAGGTCAGGGCAGTGGCGGCCAGGAAATCCAGCGCAAAGAGCCCCAGGAAGGCGAAGACGACCAAGGCGCACCGCGAATTCGTCGCGGAAGCCGAGGAGATCCTCGAGCGCATGCGCGAGGATCTCGGCGAGCTGTCGGATCAGCGCGTGGCCGGCGCCGATGTCGATCCCGATCTCGTCAACAGCATCTTCCGCTCCGCCCATTCACTGAAGGGCCTCGCAGGCATGTTCGGCTTCGAGGGGCTCTCCGAGATGGCCCACCGTCTCGAGGACATTCTCGACAGCCTGCGCCTCGGTCGCATGCGGATGGACAACCCCGCCGTAGACCTGCTCGACGAAGCCGTGGCCTTGTTCACCGCGCTGCTCGGCCAGATCGGCGACAACAGCTTCGAAGAGGAAGCCGAGACGCGCATCCGCGATCTGGTGGCGCGCATCGAGGGTGCGGTCGAAGGCCCGACCGAACCGCAGGATTCTCTCGAAGCGCTGGACATCGATCCGATGCTCCTGCGCGCGCTCACCGAGTACGAAGAGCATCGATTGCGGGAGAACATCTCACGCGGCCGCCACGTGCTGCTGGTCGACACCACGTTCGACATCATCGCCTTCGAAGAGGGCCTGTCGGAGATCTCGTCGGCGATTCGCGAGGTCGGGGAAGTCGTCTCCACCCTGCCTTCCCCGGGCGACGCCCCCGAGTCGCAGATCTGCTTTTCGCTGCTGGTCGCCACCGAGATCTCGGCGGACGAGCTCGGCGCTCGCCTCGAACGACCCGACAGCGAGATCAAGACGGTACTCGCGGCTACCGGCGGTTCGAGTGTCGAGGCGGCGGCACGACCGGTCGAACCCGCGAAGGGGAGCGCCGCGCCGCCCCCGCCTCCCGAATCCCCCAGCGCGCCACCGCCGGGCGGCGGCGATGGCGGGGGGCGCGGAGGCGATCTCGAATCCCTGAAATCGATCAGCGACACCGTGCGCGTCGACATCCGCAAGCTCGACGAGCTGATGAATCTCGTCGGTGAGTTGGTGATCCAGCGCAGCGCGATCGCCCGCATTGCCTCCACCCTGGCGGCCGAACCCTCGACCGCACGCATTGCCGCCGAACTCTCGAAGACCCACAAGGGGCTCGATCGCAAGCTCAAGGAGCTGCAGGCCAGCGTGCTCGACGTGCGCATGGTTCCCCTGCGACAGATCTTCGAGAAACTCTCCCGCGTGGTGCGGCGCCTGCAGCGCGACCAATCGAAGGAAGTGACTCTCGAGTTCGCGGGCGAATCCACGGAACTCGACAAGCTGATCGTCGAGCAACTCGTCGATCCCTTGATGCACGTGGTGCGCAACGCCTTCGATCACGCGATCGAACCCGAAGCCGAGCGGCAAGCCGCGGGCAAGACACGCGAGGGGAACATCCGGATCGAGGCGAGTCAGCGCGGCAACCACGTGATGATCCAGGTGCGCGACGACGGTCGGGGTATCGATCCGGCCGCGGTTCGCGCGAAGGCCGAAGCCGCGGGGCTGGTCGATCGGGATCAGGTGTTGAGTGAGAAGGAGTGCCTCAACCTGATCTTCGAAGCCGGCCTCTCGACGCGCGAAGAGGTGAGCGGCACCAGTGGTCGCGGCGTCGGGATGGACGTCGTGCGCACCAACTTGAGCGACCTCGGAGGCATCGTCGACGTCTCCTCCGAACCGGGTCGCGGCACCACGATCACGATGACCCTGCCGATCACGCTCGCGATCATCCAGGCGCTGATCGTCGGGGTCGGCCGCGAGCGGTTCGCCATTCCACTGAACAGCGTCCTCGAGACCCTGTTGATCGACGCCGACGAGATCCAGCGCAGCGAGGGGCGCGAACTCCTCAACCTGCGCGGGGAGCCCCTGCAACTCCACCGACTCGCCGACGAATTCGGTCTCGAAGTGACGCCGCAAGATCGCCACTACACGGTCGTGCTGGGCCTCGGTGAATTGCGACTGGGTCTATTGGTCGATCGTCTGCACGGTCAGCAGGACACGGTCATCAAGTCGATCCAGGGGCCGGCGGCCCAGGTGCGCGGGATCGCCGGGGCCACCGAACTCGGCGACCGCGGAGCGGTCCTGGTGATCGACGTCTCGTCGATCGTCGAAGACTCGGTCCGCAGGAGGGATGCCGCATGAGCGAGACCGTGGACCCGCGATCGGAACTCACCCCGGAGTGGGAGCGCATTGCGCGTGGGGCCTCGGGTTCGCCCGAGGTGGAGCACGAACCCGAACTGCTGCGGGAACTGCTGACCTTCGAATTGGATGGCACGGACTACGCCGTGGCCGTCGAACGCGTGCGAGAGATCATCCGCCTGCGCGACATCACGGCGATGCCCCGGGTGCCCGCGTGCATCCTGGGTGTGGTCGCCTTGCGCGGCGAGATCGTCCAGGTGCTCGACCTGCGCCAGCGCCTCGGGCTCTCTCCCTGCGAACCCACGCGACGCGCGCGCATCATCGTGCTTCACGGCGATGACGATCGCGTGACCGGCATCCTGGTGGACGCCGTGCGCGACGTCTTCCGCGTTTCGGAAGGGGAAGTCGAAAGCAGCCCCGCCAATGCGGGCAGCGCCGTCATCGAGCTCTGTCGACGCGATACCGACTTCGTCTCGATCCTCGACCTCGATCAGGTACTCGACTTCGATGCCGAATGAAACCCACAGCTACGATTCCACCGGCGACATCAGCCTCGCCTGCTTCGAGGTGGCGAGGCGTTGCTATGCCCTCGACGTCACGCTCGTGCGCGAGATCGTGCGGAGTCAGCCCGTGACCCCGCTGCCCAATTCCCCTGCGCTGATCGAAGGCGTCGCGGAGTTGCGCGGCGGGATGGTGCCGCTCCTCGATCTGGGTCGGGTCCTCGGCGGTGCGCCGTGCGAGATCAGCCAGAACTCGCGCATCGTCGTATTGGACTACGAAGGGTTGCAGATCGGCCTGTGTGTCGACGCCGCAACCGACGTGCTTTCGATCGATCCGGCGTCCCTCGAAGAGGTGCCCGATCTCGCCACCCAGGCCGGGTACGAGGTGGTTCGCTCGGTGGTGCGTCGTCCGGACGCCGGCCCCGTCATGGTCCTCGCTGTGGACGCGATCCTGGAAGCCGTATACCGCTCGACGCCACAGGCGCCCGCGCGGATGGGAGAGAACGCATGACCGACCACCCGCGCCTCGACGCTCGCCGTCTTTCCGCGAACGTGTCCCGTGGTGTCTGGATCGCCAGCGGAGTCTGGTGTCTCGTATTCGGACTGATCGCGCAGGGCATCCTGGGCGAGTCCGGCGGCCTGACCACGGGCGGAGCGATCAGCTGCCTGCTCGCGGCGGCGGTGTTGGCCGCAATGTCGGCTTTCAATGCACGACCGGCGCTCGGGATCATCGGCGTCGGAGCCGAGCGCGAAGTCGAGGAGAGGAGCGAGGCCGACGACGCGAAGTCGATCGCGGCCCTGCGCGAGGCCGCGCTGCTTCCGCTCCGCACCCAACAGCGATTCGCGCTTGCCGGCAGCGCTCTTTCGATCGTGCTGGCGATGGCACTCGTGAAGACGTCCACGGGCGAACTCGCCGACACCGCCCTCATGGCCGCCACGTTCGCCTGCGGCGCGACGCTCTCTTTCGCCGTCGCCGTGGGTCTCTTCTACGCGACAAAGCGCGCCCTCGAGCCCGCGCGCCAGGCCTTCACCCTGGCGATCCCGGATCCTCATGCGCGCGCCAAGGTGATCCCCGCGATGCCTCTGCGACGCAAGGCGGTCTTCGCCCTCGGCGCGTGCGCAGCGTTGACGTCCTCGGCGGCGGTCGCACTCACACTCTCCCACTCGCACGCGTCGCTGAATGCCCTCGTCGACGAGAACCTCGAGCGAATCCTCGCCTCCGTAGAGCGGGCGGCTGGAGAGCAGCCCTTCGAAGACGCGGTCGACCAGGTGCTCGGCAACGCCGAGACCCGCGCGATCCCGGTCAGCGTCGCCCTCGTCGAAGAGGGTGAGGAAGGGGCGGAGTCGCTCGACGCAGAACTCATCGAGAGGATCCGCGTCTCGATCGCGAGCGGCAACTTGCGGGATGCCTTCGATGCGCCGACCACGCGCGCCCGCGTCTCCATCCGCAAGATGGCCGACGGAAACACCGCCGTCGCCCAGGTTTCGCGCGAGGTCTTCGATGTGGCTGCGGCATCTCCCTGGCTCTCCATCGTGTTGGTGCTCCTGATCTCCGCCGGGTGTGCGTGGTGGCTCTCGCGCGAGTTCGCCGACGACGTCCGCGGGCCGGTGAATGCCCTCGCCCTCGTGAGCGAACAGATGGCCCGCGGCGATCTGCGTCGCATGAGCGCCTGCGAATCGGAAGACGAACTCGGCTCCCTCTGGCGTAGTCAGGAGAGCATGGGGAATGCCTTTCGCGACACTGTGCGCGGCCTCGCGGACGCGGCCGACCGGGTCGATACGGCCGCGGCCGAGATCGAGTCGGTGTCGGGGGGTGTCGCGGGGGCGAGCGCCGATCAGGTGCGCCGCATCCAGCAGGCGAGCGAGCTGATGGTCTCGATCAACAGTCAGGTGATGGAGGTTGCGGGCTCGGCCCAGGAGCTCAACATCGCGGTCGAGGAGTCGAGTTCGTCGATCCTCGAGCTCGGTGCGTCCGGTGACGAATTGAACGAGACGGCTTCGGTCCTCGGCAGCAAGGTGGACGAGGTCTCCGGCTCGATCGAGCAGATGGTTCGAAGTGTGAAGCAGGTGAGTTCGAGCAGTGACGGTCTGGCGGACGCCGCGGCCGAAACCTCGGCCAGCATGGAAGAGATGGCGAGCGCGATGCGCGCCGTCGATACCACCGCCGAACTCACGGCCGAGCTTTCGCGCAACGTGGTCGGCAGCGCCGAGAGCGGTCAGCAGAAGGTGTCGCAGACGATCGACGGCATGCAGGCGATTCGCGACGCGACCGACACGGCCGAGAAGGTGATCCGCGGCCTCGGTGCGCGCACCCAGGAGATCGGCGCGATCCTCGACGTGATCGACGACGTCGCCGAAGAGACGAACCTGCTCGCCCTCAACGCGGCGATCATCGCCGCCCAGGCGGGGGAACACGGTCGCGCCTTCTCGGTGGTGGCCGACGAGATCAAGGAACTGGCCGACCGCGTGCTCGCCAGTACGAAGGAGATCGGCGGCCTGATCAAGAGCGTGCAGGACGAGAGCGACAACGCCGTCGGCGCCATCGAGGTCGGTAGCCGCAGCGTGGCGAGTGGTGTCGAACTTTCCGCCGACGCAGGCCTCTCCCTCGAAGAGATCACGCGCTCATCGCGCGAATCCGGCCAGCGTATCGGTGAGATCGTGTCCGCCGTGCGCGAGCAGACGAAGGCGGCTTCGCACGTCGTGGCCCTGATGGATACGGTGCGCGACGGCGTGACGGCGATCGTCTCGGCCGCGGCGGATCAGGATCGCGGCAACGAGGTGGTGTATCGCTCGTCGGTCACGATGCGCGACGTCACCACGCAGGTGCGCCGCACCACCGAGGAACAGGCGCGTGGCTTCGTTCGCATTCGCGAGAGCGTCGAGGGAGTGCGGGAAGTCGTGGAGAACATCAACCGCTCATTGCAGGAACAGTCGACGGCGTGTAGTCAGGTCGCACAGTTCCTCGAGCAGGTCTTCGAACGCACGCGTTCGAACGAAGAAGCCGCGGGCTCGATGAGCCAGTCGGTGCAAGGTCTCATTGCGCAGGCGGAATCCCTGCGTGAAAACGTCTCGAGGTTCCAGGTCTAGGATCGAACCCTGTCGACCGCCGGGAAACCATCGCTCTACGAGAGGAAACGAAGATGATCGCCGCATGTCCCAAGTGCTCGGCCCGCTATCGGGTGGACGAGAGCCGCATCGGTCCGGAGGGCGCGAAACTGCGCTGCGCGAAGTGCCAGGCGCTGTTCCGGGTGCTGGCTCCGCCGCCGGCGCAGGCCACGCCTGCGAGTGACGCCCCCGCGGTCAGTGAAGCGCCCGCGGCCGATCAAGCGCCCGCGGCCGATCAAGCGCCTGCGGCCCAGCAACCGTCCGCGCCGACTCCCGAGCCGCAGTCGCCGCCCGCGCCCCAGGTCGACGTGCAGCCCTCCGAGTCCGCGGTCACCGCATCGGACGGCCCCGAACTGCCGGGTGGTGCGATCGATCGCGACCGCCTCGTCGTGGTCGCCGACCCGAGTGTCGACGGTGGCAAGGCCACGGTGGCGAAGCTCTCGAGTTGGGGCCTGCAGCCGATCCTCGTTCACGATGGCGTCGAAGCGATGCTGACCATCCAGCGCATGCTGCCCCGGGTCGTCGTGCTCGATGCCGCGCTGCCGAAGATGTACGGCTTCCAGGTCTGCGAAGTCATCAAGCGCAACGAGAGCCTGCGTCAAACCGGCGTCGTGCTCGTGGGCGCGGTGCACAACCAGGAGCGCTATCGCCGTCAGCCGGCGGATCTCTACGGCGCCGATCACTACATCGAACAACCCGATCTGCCCGACGGCCTCGAGCCCCTGCTGCAGCAGATGGGTGTCGAGTTGCGCTCGGCGGCGACTCCGGCTCCCGCGCCCGAAGACGCGGCGCCGCCCCAGCCGGCTGCTGCACCCGAAATGCCCTCCGAGCCTGCGGCCCCGCCCGCGCCGGAACCGCCGTCGCCCGAGACGATGGAAATCGAGAGCCCGCCCCTCGAAATCGAAACCCCGGCACCCCCCGCCGCGGAACCGCCCCCCGCTGCGGCCCCCGACGACGGACTGTCCGAGGAGCGCGCCAACGCGGAACGCCTCGCGCGCATCATCGTTTCCGACATCGCCCTCTATCAGCCGGACAAGTTCGCCGCCGCGATCGAAGCGGGGAACCCGGTCGAGGCGATGGATTCGGAGATCGAAGAGGGGCGTGTGCTCTTCGCACAGCGCATCCCCGAGAGCGTGCGCGACGAGCGTGACTTCATCGTCGACGAGCTGCTACGCGTGGCGAAAGAGCGGGGGATGTCGTGACCCTCGATGCCCCCGCACGCGAACGCGAACGCGAAAGCATTCTCGCAGGTATTGCCGATAGCGACGACGAAATGCGTCGCCTGTCGGTGGAACGCCTGCTGCTGCTGCCGCTGCCCGAAGCCCTTCCGCATCTGATCTCGAGCCTCGGCGATCCGAGTTGGCGCGTGCGCAAGGCCGGAGTGGAGCGGCTCGTCGCCTGCGGCGAGGTCGAGGCCGTGGTCAGCGCGCTGATCGACGCCCTGGCCGACGGGGAGAACCCCGGCCGTCGCAACTCCGCGGTCGAGGCCCTGGTGAAGCTCGGCGATCGCGTGGTGGGCATGTTGGTGGCCGCCCTCGAGACCGACGACGTCGACGTCCGCAAGTTCCTCGTCGACACGATCGCGGGGATCGGCAGCGAGGCCGGTCGCAGCGCGATGATCGATACCCTGGCCGATCCCGATCCCAACGTGCGCGCCGCAGCGGCCGATGCCCTCGGAGCGATCGGTGGTGAGGAAGCGGTCGAACCGCTCGCGCTGCGAGCCGCCGACGAGGCGGAGCAGACCCTGGTTCGGCTCTCGGCGCTACAGGCCCTCGTCCACCTCGATGCGGAACTCGAAATCGCGTCCCTCGAGGCGGTGATCGGCCATTCGAGTCTTGCGGCCGCCGGCTATCGCCTGCTCGGCCATCACGACGACCCGCGGGCCGTCGATCTACTGCTCAAGGGCTTCGGCGAGCGGGGACGCGCCAACCGGGAAGCCGCGATCGAAGCGTTGCTGCGGCGCTTGTCGCGCTGCGACGGCGAGGAGAGTCTGGCTCTCGAAGCGCGCATTCGCGAAGACGCCGAGGCGCATCCCGACCTGCTTCCCCAGGCCATCGATCGCCTGGGCGAAGCCGATCTCTCGGTTCGACTCGTGCTGGTCCAGTTCCTCGGCATCGCCGCGGACCCGTCGGTCGTGGTGCCGATCCTCGAAGCCGGCCGCGACGAAGCGATCGAGTCGGTGGCCCTGGGCACCCTGGTCGAACTCGGCGAAACCAGTGTCACGGCGATCGATCGCGCGTGGAGCGACCTCGACGGCGAGTTGCGAACCGAAGCCTGTGCCCTGTTGGGGCGCCTCGGCGGTCGTCGCGCGACCCTGCGCCTGCTCGAAGCCCTCGACGCCCACGACATCGATCAGCGGGTGGCGGCGGCGCGGGGGCTCGCGATGTGCGGCGACCACGACGTGTTGGCCGCACTGCTGCGCCGCCTCGAAGCGGCGGCGCACTGCGAGGAATTCGAGGCGGACGAAGAGACGGGGGCGCTGGTCGATGCCGTCGTCGAGATCTGCCTGGCTCCGGATCGCGGCGGCGAAGCCCTGATCGCGGATGCGATCGAAATGCTCGCAGAGAGGATCCCGGGCGCCAACGAATCGATTCGCGTCGCGATCGCCAGCGTCTTCGGACGCATCGGGCGCGAGCAGGACGCCGAACTCGTGGCTTCGCTGATGAAGGATTCGAGCGACGCCGTGCGACGTGCGGCGGTCGAGGCGCTCGCCCGCTTCGCCGGTTCCCACGACATCGAAACCCTGCGCCTGGCCCTCGCAGACGAGAGCCATCGCGTGCGCACGGCCGCCGGCCGGGCGTTGGTGCGTTCGGAGCGCAGCGATCTCTCCGACCATCTCGCGCGACTGCTCACCGACGACGATTCGCGCGTACGCGCAGCGACCCTGCGCGCCATCGGCGCCACTCCGTCGCGGACGCTCACGAGTGCCCAACGCGCGGAGCTGGTCTCGACGGGGCTCGGTGAATCGGGTGCGGTCTGTATGGCTGCGGTCGAAGCCATGATCTCGATCGGGGGAACCGAGGCCGCGGATCGCGTGCTTCCGCTGCTCGCCAACCACGAACCCGAGATCGTGCAGGCCGCAGTGCGCTGCATCGGACGCCACGGCGAAGC
>JANQEL010000187.1 GCA_028278345.1 Myxococcota bacterium | reverse complement strand
ACTTCGCCTGAACCCCCACCCGACCCCAGCGCTCTTGCCGAGCGCAGACACCGAGGGGGCGCCGGCGGGGCACACCTGGTGGAAGCTGTGGCGCAACTTCGAGGAGCGCGCGGCCCCGCCCCACCGAGGGGGGATGGGGGTTAGCGGCGCGTGAAGGTGTAGTAGAAGGGGAGACCCGCGAGGAGCATGAGGGTGCCGGTGAGGCATTCGAGGGGGCGGCCCCAGATCATGGTGAGGGCGATGGCGAGGGTGGCGACGAAGTAGATGGCGGGAATCGCGGGGTAGCCCCAGGCGCGGTAGGGGCGTGGGCGGTCGGGTTCGTTCTGGCGCAGGCGGTAGAGGGCCACGATGTCGGCCATCGAGGCGAGCAGGATGGCGAAGGTGGTGAAGTCGAGGGCGCTCGGGAAGTTGCGCAGCAGGAGCAGGATCAGCACGGTGACGATGGCCTGCACCCAGATGGCGGCCACGGGCGTGCGGTAACCCGGATTGACGCGTTCGGCGCCGCCGAAGAAGAGGCCGTCGAGGGCCATCGAGTAGGCGATGCGCGGGCCCAGCAGCACGGTCGCGTTCAGCGTGCCGAGCACCGAGATCAGCACGAAGGCGCCGACCAGCGTGCCGCCAATCGGGCCGAAGAAAACGCGTGCCGAGGCCCGGCCCGCATCCACGGTGTCCACGAGATCGGTCATCGGCAACGCATATAGATAGACGCAGTTCATCGCGAGGTAGAGCGCGGTGCAGATGGCCAGCGCCCCGAAGAGCGAGATCGGCAGGTTCCGGCCCGGGTTCTTGATCTCGCTCGCGACGTAGACCGACGAATTCCAGCCGAGATAGCTGAAGAGCACCGGCGACATCGCGAGCCCAAAGCCCGCCAGCGTCGGTGCGGCGAGGCGCTCGGGGTTTGGCACTTCGAAGATCCGCGAAACGTCACCCCCACCCATCATCGGCGCCATCGCGCAGAACACCACGATCGCCCCGATCTTGAGGATCGACATCAGGTTGTTCGCCCGCGCCCCCGTGCGCACGCTCGGGATGTTGATCGCCGACGAAACCAGGGTGATCGCGATCGCGATCGGAACGACCCAGAAGCTCGAGAGTGCGAACCACTCGACGATGACCTCCCCTGCCACCGCGGCCAGGGCCGCGATCGTACCGGCGAAGATCGCGAAGAAGCTCAACCAACCGACGAGAAAGCCCGCCACCGGGTGCACCCCCTCGCGCAGGTAGACGTAGTTGCCTCCGGCGCGCGGAAACATCCCGCCGAGTTCGGCGTTCGCCAGGGCCCCGGCGAGGGAGAGCAAGCCACCGAGCAACCACGCCGCGAGCATCCAGGTCGGATCGGGAACCAGCTCCGCGACGCGTCCGGGGGTGAAGAAGATGCCCGCACCGACGACGCAGGCGACCACGAGGTAGATCGCATCGGGCAGCGTGAGCTCGCGCACCAGCTCGTCGCGCGGATCGGCACCGTGGATTTCAGGCTCGCCACTCGCAGCCCCGCGATCTTCCGAGCCCTCAGCCACGCTGCCTCCGCCCTGGTGTCGAGAACGCTAGCAGGAGTGTTGATTGAAGAGGTTATGCTCCGCCGCAGCGTTCGAACGCGAACCCATCGAAAAGGAATCGAGCATGTCCAAGCCCCTCGACACCGGTGCCGTGAAGGCGCTGCGCGCCGCCGCCGACATGGGGGTCGAGCTCTGCCTCGCGAACCCCGGCACGACCGAACTCGCCTTCGTCGAAGCCCTCGACGCCGTGCCCGAGATCCGTTCCGTGCTCGGCTTGTTCGAGGGAGTGTGCACCGGCGCGGCCGATGGTTATGGACGCATGGCCGGCAAGCCCGCCCTCACCCTGCTCCACCTCGGTCCGGGCTTCGCCAACGGCATCGCGAACCTCCACAACGCGCGACGTGCGCGCTCTCCGATCGTGAACCTGATCGGCGACCAGGCGAGCTGGCATCTCGAACACGATGCCCCGCTCACCTCCGACATCGATTCGCTGGCCAACCCCGTCAGTCATTGGGTGCGCACGAGTGCATCACCGCGCGACCTCGACGGTGACATGCGCGACGCGATCGCCGCGGCTTCGGGGCCGCCGACGGGCGTATCGACGCTGATCGTTCCGGCGGATCATCAGTTCCGCTCGTCGCAGGAAGGCGATGGCGCCGCGGGGGACACGTACGCGCCCGCCCTTTCGTCGAATGCCCTCGACGTCGATCGCGTGGCGGAACGCGTGCGTGGCGCGAACCAGATCGGGCTGCTGCTCGGAGGCAACGCGCTGCGACTCGAGGGGGTGCGCGCCGCGGGTCGCATCGCCCAGGCGACCGGGGCCAGTTGCGTCGCCGAGACCTTCCCCGCACGTTGGGAACGGGGGGCCGGGCTCCCCGTCGTCGACCGCCTCCCCTACTTCCCCGAACAGGCCCAGGAGGCGCTGGCGAAGTTCGATCTCGTGGTGATCGCAGGGGCGAAGACGCCGGTCGCCTTCTTCGGCTACGAGGGGATCGACAGCGTGCTCGTGGAGGAAGAGCGCGTCGCCTGCCTGGCCGAACCCTTCGACGACGCCGCCGGGGCCCTCGAAGCCCTCGCTGACGCCCTCGGCGCCAAGGCCCTCGACACGGCCGACGCCCCGCCTCCCGCGGCGCCCGACCCCTCCGCGGGCCTCGACCCCATGGCGATCGGCACAGTGGTCGCCCACGCGCTCCCCGAGAACGCAATCGTGATGGAGGAAGGCGCGACCAGCTCGCTTCCCTTCTATCTGCTGTCGAACGGTGCGGCGCCCCACACGATCCTGACCCTCACCGGCGGCGCAATCGGACAGGGCATGCCGTGTGCCACCGGGGCCGCCCTGGCCTGCCCCGATCGCAAGGTCGTGAATCTCCAGGCCGACGGCAGCGGCATGTACACCCTCCAATCGTTGTGGACGCAGGCGCGGGAGGGACTCGACGTCGTCACACTCGTGTGTTCGAACCGCGCCTACCGCATCCTGCAGGTCGAATTCGGACGCACGGGCAACGTCGAACCGGGACCGAAGGCGCGGGCCCTCACCAACCTCGACGAACCCGAACTCGATTGGGTGGCCCTCGCCAAGGGCCTCGGCGTACCCGGGGTTCGCATCGAAACCACCGAAGCACTCCAGAAGGAATTCGCGCGCGCACTCGCGGAGCCCGGCCCCCAGCTCCTCGAACTCATGATCTGAGAAGCGGAGGAAGGCATGGCCCAAGAACCGTCGGGACCGGGGGAACGCAACCCGTACGGCCTCGACCAGGAACACCATCTCAACATCGCGCTCTACCTGATCCTGAGCCTGCTGACCTGCTTCCTGTTCAACATCTACTGGAACTACCGGCAGATGGAGGCGTGCAACGATCTACTCGAACGCGACGAGTTCTCCTTCTGGCTCTGGTTGCTCCTCGTCGTCATCACCTTCGGCCTCTATCACTTCTACTACCAGTATCAGATGGGCCGCGCGATCGTGGAGGCCCAGGATCGCATGGGGCGGCCCACCACCGATGGGCTACCGATCCTGAGTGTCGTCGCCACATTCCTGGGATTTGGCGTGGTGGCCGACTGCATCCACCAGCTCGAGATCAATCGCCTTGTCGAATGAGCGAACGAACCGGCTGCGCACCGATGATGCGCTGACGCTGCTCGGCGCCGGCATGCTGGCCCTGGGTTGCGCGAGCGCCCTCGCCTGGTTCGGCTTCGGGGTCGACACCCTGCGCTTCGAGGGCTTCGGGATTCAGTGCGTCTTCCACGCCCTGACGGGATTCGAATGCCCAGGCTGCGGCATGACGCGCGCCCTGCTTCTCGCGAGCCAGTTGCAGTGGAGCGAGGCCTGGCGGATGAATCCGCTGCTGCTTCCGCTCCTGGCAGTCTGTGCGGCGGGAGCCGCGCGCGGGATCGCGCGCCGAATCAGCGACGCTTGAAGTCGCGCTCGAGGAGCGTCTTGCGCTCGTCTGCGATCGCGCGTTCGATGGCTTCGTCGCAGATCGCGCGCACGGCGTCGGAGAGCGGGCCGGCCACCCGATCACTGCAGTTGATGCCCGCCTTCGCCTTCACGTACTTCTTGAGTTTCGAAACGACGATCAGGATGTCCTTCGGCAGATCGTCGGCTTCGGACTTCGCGGGGCGCGACACAGGTGCCTCGCTCGCGACGACGCGACGCGGCGCGCGGGCGGGTTCGGAGGGCTTCGCCTTCGCGGCCGCCGGCTTCGGCCTCGACTCGCGCGCTCCCGCCTGCTGGGCCTGCCAGGCTTCGCGCGTCGGGGCCGTGGCGTCCTCGGCCCAGGATTCGCGGTGACGCACGATGCCCAGGTGCGCATCCCAACACGAAACGGTGCAGAAGACGAAACCCTTGATCCCGCGGTTGCAGGTCGAAACGTTGCAGACGTAGTAGTCGTCACCGAAGAGGATGGGCTTCTTGCAGCTGCTGCACGGCCGCCACTGATCGGGGTTCGCTTCGCTCGCCATCTTCCCTCCCTCCCCGGGGTGGATACCCGCAACCGCCGCGGCTGTCGAGGAAGGGGATCGGCTCGGGTTATGCTCGCTTCGGAGGTCACCCGCGATGTCCCAATCCTTCGATACCCACGAAGTCCAGAACCAACCCCCGGTGCTCGTCGGGAACCTGCTCGAGGGGGATGTGGCCCTGCGCGAGGGGCTCGCTCGCGAAGGCGCAGCCGACCACGTGGAACGGGTATCGGCCTTCGCCGAGATCCTCGGCACCCCCCAGACCCTCGCCCTCGGGCATGACGCCAACCGTTTCTCCCCCGAGCTGCGCACCCACGATCTCCACGGTCACCGCATCGACGAGGTGACGTTCCATCCCGCGTGGCACGCGGTGATGGGGCTCGCGATGGAACACGGCGTCCACAATCTCCCCTGGGCACAGCCGGGGCCCGGCGCGATGGTCGCGCGCAGCGCGATGCACTCGCTGCTCTCGCAGATCGAAGCCGGCTCGTGCTGCCCGCTGACGATGACCTTCGCGTGTGTTCCCGCCCTGCGACGCGAACCCGACGTCGCCGCGACCTGGGAGCCCCTGCTCCACGGCACGCGCTACGAACCCGAGCTGCGTCCGGCGGGCGAGAAGAGCGCGGTGCTGATCGGGATGGCGATGACCGAAAAGCAGGGAGGCAGCGACGTTCGTTCCAATACGACGCGGGCCACGCCCGCTGCGGATGAAGACGGCTATCGCCTGGTCGGGCACAAGTGGTTCTGCTCGGCCCCGATGTCCGACGCCTTCCTCACCCTCGCCCACACCGATCGCGGCATCACGTGTTTCCTGGTTCCCCGCGTGCTGCCCGATGGCACGCGCAACCCATTTCGCATCCAACGATTGAAGGACAAGCTCGGCAATCGTTCGAACGCCTCGGCCGAGATCGAGTACACGGGCACCTTCGGGCAGCGGGTCGGAGAAGAGGGACGCGGCATCCGCACCATCATCGAGATGGTCCACCACACGCGACTCGATTGTGTGTCGGGGAGCACCGGCTTGATGCGCCGAGCCTTCGCCCAGGCGATGCATCACGCGGAGCATCGCGAGGCCTTCGGCAAACGCCTGATCGAGCAACCGCTGATGGCCAACGTGTTGGCAGACCTCGCCCTCGAGGTCGAAGCCGCCACCGCGCTGATGTTGCGCCTGGCGCGTTCGTACGAGGACGAGAGCGAGCAGGCCTTCGCGCGCATCGCGACCGCGGTGGGCAAGTACTGGGTCTGCAAGCGCGCGCCGGGCATGATCTACGAGGCGATGGAATGCCTGGGTGGCGGGGGCTACGTCGAGGACTCGACCCTGCCGCGGCTGTATCGGGAAGCCCCGGTGAACGCGATCTGGGAGGGTTCGGGCAACGTGATCTGTCTCGACGTGCTGCGCGCCCTCGTGCGCGAACCCGAGACCCTTCCGGCCCTGCGTGCCGAGATGGCCCTCGCGCGTGGGGAACATGCGAGTCTCGACTCCACCCT
>JANQEL010000169.1 GCA_028278345.1 Myxococcota bacterium | reverse complement strand
CGGTCGTTTCCTGGGACTTCGCGATGTCGATCGTGCCCGGCTGGCACGCCACGATCTTCGCCCCCTACTTCGTGGCCGGCGCCGTCTTCGGCGGCTTCGCGATGGTGATGGTGGTGATGATCCCGGTGCGCCGCATCTACGGCCTCGAGGAGTACATCACCGACTACCACTTCGAGAACATGTCGCGGTTCATCCTGTTGACCGCGAATATCTGCGGTTACGCGTACGCGATGGAGTACTTCATCGCCTGGTACAGCATGGTCGAGTTCGAACAGACCTCGTTCTACCTGCGCGCGTTCGGTCCGTACTGGATCTCGACATGGTGCATGATCATATTCAACGTGGTCTTCCCGCAGTTGCTCTGGTTCAAGAAGCTCAGAACGAACATCCCATTCCTGTTCATCCTCTGCTTCTTCATCAACCTGGGTATGTGGTTCGAGCGTTACGTGATCATCATCACGTCGCTCTCGCGCGAGTTCATTCCGGCCGCGTGGGGTCTCTACATCCCGAGTGCGGCTGAGCTCTCGGTGCTCGCGGGCAGCTTCTGCTGGTTCAGCATGTTCTTCATCCTGTTCCTGAAGGGCGGTCCCATCATCGCGATTTCCGAGGTGAAGGAACTCAGCATTCACGACAAGGCTCACGGAGGAGCGCACTGATGCCGACCGTGGTGAGTGTCTTCGACCTGCCGGGCGACGTGGTCTCGGCGGTCACGAAGCTCAAGAAGCGCGGGTTCGATGACATCGAAACCTATTCGCCCGCGCCGTTCCCGGAGATCGACGACGCCGTCGACCCGAAGCCCAGCCTGGTGCGCCTGTTCACCCTGATCGGTGGTCTCACCGGCGTGGTGACGGGCTTCTGGCTGCAGATCTGGATGAGTCTCGACTGGCCCATCAAGATCGCGGGCAAGCCCTTCGCGTCGATCCCGCCCTACGTGATCATCGGCTTCGAGCTGACGATCCTCTTCGGTGGTCTGCTGACCTTCCTCGGGCTCCTGTTGGTGGGCAAGCTCTATCCCACCTTCAGCCTCGACAAGGAATACAGCCCGCGCTTCTCGGCCGAGGAGTTCGGTGTCGTGGTGAAGTGCGAAGATCGCGACGTCGCCGAGGTGGACGCCCTGCTGCGAGCCGAGTCGGCGAAGGAGGTGTCCCTTGCAGAATCGTGAGATTGGCAAGTGGCTGCGCCTCACGGCGATCTTCACCCTGCTGCCGCTCTCGTTCGGCTGCTGGGAGCAGATCGACGACGGCCTGTGGTTCCCGCAGATGAAGCGGCAGATCACGGTGCAGCCCTTCGAGGAGAACACCTGGGAAGGCCAGCGCCAGGGCTTCACGCCGCCGGAAGGCACGGTGCCGGTGGGTTGGGGCAACGTCCCGGACCTCGCCAGCATGTCGATCGCCGAGCAGGACGCGATCCCGAACCCGGTCCCCGCGACCCTCGCTTCGCTCAAGCGCGGTGAGGTGCTCTTCGCGCAGTATTGCGCCATCTGTCACGGCGACGGGGGCCTCGGCAACGGGCCCCTCGCAGGCCCGCCCTTCGGCACCGACGGTCCCTTCGGCATGGTCCTGCCGGTGGGGGGCCCCCAGAGCATGGCCAAGCTCTTCAGCGACGGTCACATCTACACGACCATCTCGATCGGTCGCGGGCGGATGCCCAACTACAAGCGCATCCCGCCGAATGAGCGCTGGGACCTCGTCAACTTTCTACGCGACCTGAACGGTCAGGGAGGCCGCTCGTGAGTTCAGCATCCCCTGTTCTCGAACAGGCCCTGCCGCGGGAGCTGCCCAAGCCGCTCACGCAGATCTGTGCCTTCTTCGCGGTGGTCGGCGTCGGCGCCTTCATCGTCGCGTTGATGAACGATCCCCAGACGGCCTGGCTCGCCTACCACGCGAACTTCCTCTACTTCGCCACGCTCTCGCAGGCGGGGGTGTGCTTCGCGATGATCATGGTCGTCGTGAGTGCCAAGTGGCCCGGCCCGCTGCGCCGCATGTTCGAAGCACTCGGTGCCTGGGTGCCGATCACCTTCGTGCTCGCGATCATCGGAATCGCCGGTGGCGACTACATCTTCGAGTGGAAGCGAGAAGGTGCCGTGCACGGCAAGGAAGCCTGGCTGAACGCCACCCGCGTCTACACGATGGATCTGGTGATCCTCTTTGCCATGACGCTCTTCACGCTGTGGTTTCTGAAGACCAGCAACCGCCCGTTGCTCAAGAACCTGGCCGACAATGGCACGGGTTTCGGTCAGCGGATGGCGCAGAAGTGGACGCAGGACTGGCAGGGTGACGTCGCCGAGCGCGACGCCGCCTTCGAGAAGCTCTCAGGCAAGAGCGCCGGCATCCTCTTCTTCTTTGCGATGGGCTACTCGTTCTTCGCCTTCGATCAGGTCATGTCGATGGAGCAGACCTGGTTCTCGAACCTGTTCGGCGCCTACGTGACCTGGGGCGGCATCCTGTCGTCGGTCGCGGCCGTGGCGCTGTGCACGGTGATCTACAAGGGCAAGCCCGAGTTCAAGCACATGATCACCGAAGACCGCATGCACGACATCGGCAAGCTCTGCTTCGCCTTCTCGATCTTCTGGATGTACCTCTTCTGGTCGCAGTACCTGGTGATCTGGTACGGCAACCTGCCCGAAGAGACCCAGTTCTTCATGGATCGCCTCGGTCAGCAGTTCGTGATCGAGAAGTGGGATTACGGCGTGGTCGAGGCCGGTGCCTGGGCCAAGGCCTGGTCGAGCTGGGACTTCGACTGGGATCGCCTGAAGACGGCCTACGGCTGGACCGCGATGACGACCTGGGCTTGTCTCTGGATCATTCCGTTCTGGGTGCTGCTCGGTCAGCGTCCCAAGAAGACGCGTTGGATCCTCGGCCCCGTGGCCGCGATCATCCTCTTCGGCTTCTGGCTCGAACGCAACCTGCTCACCTGGCCGTCGGTGATCAAGGATGACAGCACGTCGTACCTGGGCCTCTACCAGATCCTGATCGCGCTCGGCTTCGCCGGCGCCTTCGGACTCGTCTTTCTCTTCTACACGCACGTCTTCCCGACGTTGGCGGTGGAGCGCGAGGACTGAGTTCGGAACGACAGGGCGAGCAGGAAGGGGTCCTGGAACGGATTCCGCTCGCCAAGCGCTCAGGCGAGTTCATACTCGACGAAGAAGGGCTGCAGCTCGTACCGGGCCGCAGCCTTTTTCGTGCGCCGAGAATTCCGTACGAGGCGATCACCCACTTCACCACCTCGCCCTTCGGCTTCTGGCTGGGGACGACGCGGGATGTCTTCCAGCTGCGGCGCTCCCGCTTCGAGAGCCGCGATGGCCCCGAGCGGCTGAACGAGGCGCTGATCCGCGCGATCGCGCGACGGCCCGGGGGCTTCGAGCAGCTGGCGAAGATCTCGCAGATCCACACCCTGACGCGCACGAAGGCGCCCCAGCGCGCCGCGCGTTGGATGGCGCTCGTGTGCATCGTCGTCTACGCGCTGCAGTGGCGCGATCCCTTCCTCTCCGAGGTGGGGGTGATGGTGCCGAGCCTGGTCGACTCGGGGCAGATCTACCGCCTGGTGAGCGCGAACTTCCTGCACGGCATCTCGATCGTGCCCCTCCACCTCATCTTCAACGTGATCGGTCTGATCGGCCTGGCGCTGCTGGTCGAGCGGCCGCTCGGACCCCTGCGCACCGCGATCGTGATGGGGATGAGTGGTCTGTTCGCGATGTTCTCGAGCTACGCCTTCACGGGGGCCACGGTGCTCGGGGCGTCGGGCATCGTGATGGGGCTGGCGGGTTCGGCGCTCTGCCTCGAGCTTCACCGCGCCGATCGTCTGCCGGTTTGGTGGCGCGTGCCGCGGAGGCCCTTCATCGCGCTGCTCCTGCTCGAAGCCACGATGGGCTTCGTGCTGCGATTCGTCGCGGGGGAGGCGCATCTGGGCGGGCTGGTGGCGGGTTACGTCACGACCCGGATCGTGCTCGGGGGCGGCGCCTTCGTGCAGCAGCCTTCGCCCTGGTTGCGACGCACGGCCATCGCGATGGTCGTTGTCGTGGTGGGAGCGTTGCTCAATGTAGGCTTCCTCGTGCTGCGAGAGTCGAACGCCCTCGAACGCTATGGGAAGCAGCTCCTCGCCACCGACGACATCAGCGTCGACCACGACAACGGCACGGCCTGGCGCATGGCGACGGAGAGCAACTCTTCGATCGCGCAGCTCGAAACCGCCCAACGCCTGGCCGAGCGCGCCGCCGACCGCACGGCCTACAGCAACCCCGAGATCCTCGACACCCTGGCCGAGGTGCTCTTCATCCGGGGCGATCGAGACGGCGCCCTGCGCATGATCGACGAAGCGATCCGCATCACCCGGGGCGAGAGCTACTACGTCGAGCAACGCCGCCGCTACCTCGGTGAACGCGCCTTCGACGATCGCCCGGCACCGCCGCTCCCCTGGCGCGGAGATGATCCCTTCGACGAAGATCCCGAGGGCGAAGGGCTGGTGATCTGATGCCGCTCGAGCCAGAGGGGAACGACAGCGGCTACCAGCTCTTCATGTTGGGGTTGTCGTTCTACGTAATCGTCGCGATGGCGGCGCAGACCTTCCTGCCCCTGGCCGCGGAGACGATCCGCATCCTCGACCTCGCCGACACCGCCATCTGCGGCTTCTTCGCCTTCGACTTCGGTCGGTCGTTCCTGCGGGCGGAGAACAAGGGGCGGTACATGGTCACCTGGGGGTGGCTCGATCTCTTGTCGAGCATCCCGACGATCGATCTGTTTCGCTACGGCCGGGCGGCGCGCATCTTCCGGATCATCCGGGTGCTTCGCGTGATTCGCGCCGCGCGCAACATCTCGATGTACGCCTACACCTTCCACATGCGGAACTCGCCGTGGGCCGCACTCTTTCTCGCCATCATGCTGCTGATCGTCGGCAGCATCGCGATCGTCCACCTCGAAGGTGCCGGCGACGGCAACATCCGCGCAGCCGAAGACGCCCTGTGGTGGACCTTCGTGACGATCACCACGGTGGGATACGGCGACTTCTATCCCGTGACCTTCGGCGGTCGCATCGTGGCGCTTTCGCTCATGACGGTGGGAATCGGCCTGTTCGGCATCTTCACCGCCGTGGTGGCCGCCCGCTTCGTCGAGAACGACCAGGACGAAACCGAACAGGCCCTCGCCCGGGTCGAGCGTGAGCTCGCGGCGGTACGCGAGGAGCTTCGCTCGATTTCGCGTCGCGAAGCCAACGGCTAGAGCCAGTTGTTGATCACCAGGAACGCCGACCAGTAGAAGGGGTGGGCGAAGCGTTCGTCCTTTCGCAGCGCCGCCTGTGCGTTCTGCAGGGCGGCGGCCTTGGAGATGCTCTCGTCGCTGAGTTGGCGGTAGAACTCCTCGACCAGGAGACGGGTGGCGGCGTCGGAGATGCTCCAGAGGCTGCCGACGACGCTCCGGGCCCCCGCGCGTACGGCCACGCCCGCAAGTCCCAGGCCGGCGCGGTCGTCGCCTGCGGCGGTCTCGCAGGCGCTCAGCATGAGGAGTTCGAGGGGCTCTTCGTCGAAGCGGCGTTGACCGACGATCTGCGAGAGCTGATCCATGTCGAGGCGGTCCTTGTGGGTCAGCAGGAAGCTCGTTTCGGGATCGCCGGAGAAGACGGCGTGGGTGGCGAGATGCACGATTCCGGGGCGCCGCTCGGCCATCTCGCTTTCGAAGCGCTTTCGCTTGAACTTTTCGTCGAGCAGGATCTTGCCACCCCGGAGTGACTTCACGGCGTCGAGCTCGTCGGGCACGTTCGGCAGTTCGTCGAAGCCCTGCACGGCCTCGCTCACGCCCGCGAGGAGCACGCTCCTGTCGCCGCCTTCGAGGGGCTGGGGGTCGACGAGCTCGAGGCTCTGGGTGACGGCGATGGCGTAGCGATCGGCGAGGAACTCGTCTCCATCGAGCAGGGCGGCCATGGGGATCGTGTGCAGCGGGCCGTCGGGAACGAAGACGAGGGTCTGGACTCCGTCGGCGACCAACACGTCCGCGTAGGGACGCACGAGCCAGTCGTAGAAGCGTCGACTCGCGCGAACGTAGCCCTCACGATAGAACTGCTGGAGTTCCGAGCGGAAGTCGCGTGCGGCCCGCGTGATCGCCGCCCGGCCGACCCGACTCGAGTAGCGCTGGATGCCGGAGGGGAGCGATACGATCAGCTCCGTTCGATCGGGGAAGAGCACCGGATAGACGATGGCCGTCGCGGTCGCGATGCTCTCGATCGAGGTCTCCTTCGATTGGAGGTCCGCCACGCACTCGTCACGGTAGTAGTCGCGGAGTTCGGCGGCGCGCAGCTGTTCCACCGTGCCGCGCGCTTCGAGGAGCTGCGCACGACCCGCCTCGTCCCGGCTTGCCGTCTCGAGCAGGGCGTCGACGAGATCGAGATAGACGGGTGCAACCGTGCGCTTGAACTCGACGGCTTCGTCGCCGTACTGGCCCGCACTCTCCGGGCGCAGCTCTTCGACCACGGCCACGGCACGTCGATAGGCCGCGATGGCGGCCTCTCGATCGCCGCGCGCCCACAGCAGCTGACCTTCGCGATGCTGCCAGCGATAGAGGGCGTCGGATGCGTTGGCGTCGTCGGCGACCTGCTGCGCCTTCCGATTCAGATAGAGCGCCTCGTCGACCCGCTCCTGCAGCTGATACAGGTTCGAGATGCTGCCGAGGGCGTAGGAGACGATGCGACCGTCCGCGAGCTCGTCGCCGGTGCTCGCGGCTTCGCGCAGCGCGTTGTACGCGCGATTGTGATACTCGGAGCGTCGCGCCGGAACGTTGGCGACGAAGTCGCTCCAGGTCCGCGCGATGTGGATGAGGGCCTTGGCCTTCTGCTCGCTCGGTTCGAGTTCGCTCGCGAGTTCGTGGCTGGTCACGAGCAACTTCTTGGCGGGGTTCTTCTGCCCGAGGCCGACCGCGATGCGCGATGCATTGGCCAGGGCCTTCACCTGTTCGATCCGGCGATCGGTCGCGCCGGCGATCAGGGCGAACTCGCGATAGGCGGAGAGCGCCTCCTCGAGGGAGCGGCGGTTGGTCCTGGGTTTGCGCGGTCGCTTTGGCGCGACGGCGGAGAGTCCCCGGAGGCCGCCCGCGTCGACGCCTTCTGCCTCTTCGACTTCTTCGGTCCCAGGCGATCGTGCGACTTCATCCCGACTCGAGTCGCCTTCGTCTTCGAGGGGCAGCGCCGATCCCGGGTCGAAGGACATGAGACGCCGCTCGCTCGCGCCGGAGGCGGGGCGGGGTGTGACGACGAATCGCCCCGCTGCTTCGCTGCCGCGCGCGGCGCAACTGCTTCGATCGAGCGGCTCATCGTCGAAGAAGCCGCTCGGCAGGTCGACCAGCGATGCACTGAGATCGCTCTCCGGTGCGGTGATCTCGATCTCACCATCGACGCCGAGGTTTGACGAGGCGTCGATCACGCTGTCTTCGGTGGCGATGAAGAAGTCGGAGACGAGGTTGATGTTGCCGCCGTTGCCCGCGTCGGCACTCGCGATGATCTGGCTGTCGTCGAGCACGATGAAGGTGGGGTCGATGTCGATGTTGCCCCCTGAACCCACGCCGCTTCCGACGTCGGTCTGCAGGCGACTGTCGTGCAGGATGACGAGGTCTTCGGCAACGATCGTGATGTTGCCGCCCAGCGAGGTCTCGGAGCGCGTCGTGATCTCGCTGTCGTCGAGTTCGAGTTCGTCGAGCCCCGTGAGCGCGATGTTGCCGGCGTTGCCGGCGTCGGTGCTCTCGGCAGAGATCTTCGCACCGTCTCGAAGCCGCGCGATGCGGGCGTCGATCTCGATCGAACCGCCGGCGCCGGCGCCTTCGGTCTCCGACGTGATCTCGCCGCCATCCATGATGAGCCGGTCGGTCACGAGGAACATGTCGCCGCCGTCGCCGAGGTTGGCCTCGTCTCCGGGCATGGCGTCGTCGTCGGGTTTCGAGTTCGTGAAGAGCCCGCCGGCGGCTTCACCGGTGCCACTGCGGATGCGGATCTCCTCGCTGGCGTTGATCCGCAGATCGCCGGCATGGCCCTCACCCTCGGTGTCACTGCTGATCTCGGGGGCCGCTTCGCCGTCGCCGAGCAGGGCCACGACGCGGGCGTCGATGATGACGTCGCCCCCCTGGGCGGTGCCGTCGGATTCGACATCGCTTGCGATCTCGGCGTCGCCGCGCAGGGTGAGGGTGTCGGCCTCGATGTCGACGTCGCCGCTCGTGCCGTCGCCATCCGTCGTGCTGGCGATCTCGCTCTCGTCGCGGACCACGATGTCGCGGGCGTCGATGAAGATCGCACCGCCGCTACCCGTACCGTCCGAGGTGCCGGTCGCGATCTCGCTTTCGCCCCACAGTTCGATCCGCCGCTCGAAGCGCAGATCGATGCCGATGGCGTTGCCATCCCCGTCGCCCCGGGTGAGGGAGGAAGTCGACGAATCGGTCGAGCGAAGCGTGCGTCCCCGCATGTTGATCCGCCCACCCGCGATCGGGTCGACATCGTCGTCGTCTGCGCCCGTGGAGAGTTCGCTCTCATCGCTCAAGGTGATGGTGCCCAGTCGCGAGAAGCTGCTGGTCTCGAAGGCGGGGTCGCCGATGATCACCTCGCCCGCCGAGCCCACGCTGATGAGTTCGATGCGCCCACTCTCGGCGTTGAGTTCCGCGCCTTCGAGGGTCAGGTCGCCGCCCACCAGCGAGAGGATCTCGCCGTCGGCCACCTCGAGACTCGCGCCCTGAACGGTGATCTCGGCCGGTGAAGCATCGAGGAATCCGAAGGCGGCGGGTCGGGAGACCTCGACGCGCACATCCCCCGAGAACGCACCGAACTGATTCTCCATCGCATCTTCCATCAGGAGGGTATCGGCCGTGGTGGCGTGGAAAGCGCCCTGGACGTCGATTTCGGCGTTCTCGCCGAAGAGGATGCCATCGGGGTTGAGCAGGAAGAGGTCGGCATTCGGCACGTTCGACGCCACGGTGCCGTCGATCGACGACGGTCCGCCGGTGATGCGCGCGACGACGTTGTCGGTGGGCACCGCGTTCGCAGTGAAGAGGGCGGTGTCGCCGGCTCCGATGTCGAAGGACGAGAAGCTGTGGAGGACGTTCGTGCCCTTGCGTTCACCCAGCGATTCGTGGATCTCGTAGACGCCTCCCACGTTCGTGGGCTGCGTCCCGACACCCGGGCCCACGGTGCCATCGCGCGTGATGTCGGTCGCGACCTGGGCGAACCCATGCATCGGTGCCAGCGCGCCGATCCACGCGATGCACAGAAGACGCCCGAAGCGGGATTTCATCAATGCCATGGCCAGTCCGCCTGTAGCCTGAAGTAGAGGGAGGTGTCCTGGAGGTTCCACTCGTCCTGGTCGCTGCGACTCAGCAGGTGTCGGCCCCAGTAGAGTTGGAAGGCGCTCCACTCGGTGATGGCCCAGCGCACACCGAGACCGATCCCCACCAGGTTCTCCGAGTTGTCTCCTTCGCCGAAGCCCGAGCCGCGCTTCTTCTTGTTCCACGAACGACCCGCATCCACGAAGGGTGCGACTTCGACGATCGGGTCGCCGATGCTGTCCCACCAGACGGGAATGCGCGCCTCGACGCCGGCGACGAAGCCCTGATCGCGGACGAACTCGTTCTCGCGATAGCCCCGCACCGTGGCGTGCCCACCCAGGCCGAACTGTTCGAGCCCAAGCAGCGCTCGATCCGAAAGTTGGAGATCGGCGCGGGCGATCAGCTTCACGCCCGACTTCGTGAGCAGACCCGCCCACTGCACCTGGGCGAGCCAGGAGAAGAACTCACCGTCGGGTGTACCGCCGCCGTTGCTCGTGGCGCCGAGGAAGTCGACACCGACGCTCAGCAGCGAGCGAGCGGAAACCGCCTGGGCCTGTCCGCGATAGAAGAAGTCCTGCCCGAAGCGAAGCACCGCGATCTTCGATTCGCCCTGGTCGTTGGGGCCGGGGGTGAAGGCGAAGCCATTCGAGAAGAGGAATGACTTGTTGTAGCGGTAGTCCGCCGTCATCGTGAGCGTCACGTCGGTCTGCAGCGTGCGGTAGACGGGTTGCGCGAAGGTGAAGCCGGCGGTCCAGGTGCGGTTCTCGATGTCGAGCACATCGAACGGTTCCGTGACGATCTCGCTCCAGCTACCCAGGTAGTGCGCTTCGATCGTGAGGTCGTCCGCCGTCACCGGAATCGCATAGCGCGCGTCGACGCTCTGCACGCCTTCGGTTCCGTGGTAGCCGAGGCGGATTGCATCCCCCCAACCCGAGATGTTGGTCCAGGCGGCCTCGAGCGAACCGCCTTCGGCGCCGATCGCCGGTGGCTGGTGGTTGTTGACCTCGGCATGCACTTCGTACGGCGGGTGTTCGTAGATGCTCAGCGAGAGAATGGCTTCGCCGCGCTCGGCTCCCGGAGACAGCGTCGCTTCGATGCGATCGATCCGGCGGTCCTGTAGCAGCAGTTGGAGAGACTGCTCGATATCCGCGACGTTCACGGGTGTGCTGATGCGCGGGCTGACCCGGGATCGCAGGTAGCGCTTGCGAAAGCGCCCGTCGGTCTCGATCTCGATCCTGGCGAGGCGCCCTTCGACGATCTGGAACACGACGACGCCGTCTTCGATGGTCTGCCCCGGGAGGACGGCGCCGGATGTGACGTAGCCCCGGTCGACGTAGGCGAGGGTCAGGGCGTGGCGCAATTGCTGGAGATCCGCATACGAGACCACCCGGCCGACGTGCGGAGCGACGATCTCCTCGAGCTCGTCGTCATCGAGGGCGGTGTTGCCCTCGACGCGCACTTCCTTCAGCTCGAAGCGCACGCCGCCGAGCAGGCCTTCGCGGTCCGATTTCGGCGGGAGGGGGATTTCGGGGAGCTGGCCGGCTCGCTCGCTTGCGGGCGGGAGGAAGTTCGGGAGATCGAGGCGTTGATCCCCGGGTCGCGTGACCTGCGCCTCGGTCGGTGAGGTCCAGGCCAGGCCTACGAGGATGAGCACCAGGAAGGGCGCGCATGAACGCAGGGTCGTTCCGTATCGCTTCCGCCAGGCGCAACTGTTCGACAGGGGGCAGTCCATGCGAAGCGTCGAGTCTATCGGACTTCCCGGGTCTCGAAGCTCGCCGTTTCACTCTCCGCCCAGCCGTAGCGCACGGCCTTCGCCTCGATGATTCTTCCCGGGCCAGGCGAAATCGGACCCGAATAGAGCCGCCAGGGTCCGCTACCCACGCGATAACCGATCGAAGCGCCATCGGTTTCGCATCGGATCACGAGGTCGGCCTCGCGTTCCTCGAAAGCAGGTGTTGCCGTGACGGGTGCAACGCCTTCCGGCCAGGCGCTTCGTGCAGTTTTCGTTTCGGGGGTCTCGCTCACGTCGCCAACGCGTTCGAGCCACGCATCCATTGCGCTGCGCAGGCGCGCCAGGTGCACGTGATACGACGGCTGCCCCGAGACGTCGCGAAGCTCGTGCGGATCCGCGTTCAGGTCGTAGAGACGTTCGCGCCCGGGCGCTTCGAACCAGCGCTCCTGCGCGGCGTCGAGTTTCCCCTCCTGATGGAGCCTTCGCATCTCGCGCACCATCGCGATGTTGTCGCGAAAGTCGAGCGGGTGACCTCCGGGCACATCGGGATGGTCGCTTCGGATGTACTTGAAATGCGCATCCCGCACTGCGCGTTGGCGATCGACGACCTCGTCGATGCGATCGCGCGCGGCATGGATCGTGTTGCGGGGGGCCGCGATCGGGTCGAGGAAGTCCCGCCCGTGCATCGAAGCCGGGGCGGGTACGCCGGCCATGTTCAGGATCGCGGGAGCGAGATCCACGAAGCTCACGAGCTGTTCATCCACGCCAACCGCGGCGAGGTGTTCGGGCCGAAGTCCCTCGGGCCAGCGGACGATCATCGGCACGCGAATCCCCGAATCGAAGAGTTCGCGCTTCGCCCGCGGCAGGCCATCGCCGTGGTCGGTCGTGAAGATGACGATCGTTTCGTCGAGCAAGTCGTCTTCAGCCAGACCGTCGAGGATGCGCCCGACATGGGCGTCCATGCGCTCGATGTTGGCGTAGTGCCGCGCGAGGTCGCGTCGCACCGTCGACGTATCGGGGTAGTAGGGCGGAAGTTCGATCGCGGCAGGGTCCGGCCCGACCTCACGCCCGGCCCCCCATCCGAACTGCCACGCCCGCGCGAGCTGCATCACGAGGTGCACGCCGCTGTTCGGCCACGTTCCGACGGGAGAGAAGACGCCACTCTCGTGGGTCTCCATCAGATTGAACATCGCGAAGAAGGGCGCGCCCTCGGGTCGATCGTGCCAGCTTGCGTCTTCTCCTTCGCCATCCCAGATCGTGAAGGGCCCCGTGCCGACGAACACGCCACTGAATTGATAGTCGAGTTTGAAGTTGACCGTCGCGTAGTAGCCGGCCGCCCGCAGGAGTTCGGGAAACGCCTTCACCTCGGGTGGGGGCACGCTGCGATACTCGGGACCGGGAAAGGTCGACGTCCGCATGTGCTGTGCGTCGATCGCGTTCTGGTGCATCCCCGTGATCAACGCAGCGCGGCTCGGCGCACAGACGCCCGAAGTCGTGAAGGTGTTCGGATAGCGAATGCCATCGCTCGCCAGGCGATCGATGCGCGGCGTTCGCGCGACCGGATCTCCGAAGCTTCCGATGCGCGGGCTCAGGTCTTCGGCGACGATGAGGACGATGTTCGGACGACGCGGCGCATCGGCGCGTGCCTGCGCGCCGACCGCGAACCAGGCCAGCATCATCCACCAGGCGCCCGCGATCCATCCGCGTCGCCCGTGATGCATCTAGATCGGCGGCCGCGGGATGTCGATCTCTTCGGCGTCCGCCGCGATCACGATGTCGCCGCTGAAGCTCTGCCCGACCGTGCCCTCGATCTGCCAGTTGTAGAAGGGGGGCGGGCGCATGCGCACGAGGACGAGGGTGTCGACGTTCGCGCGCTGGGCAATGCCGCCGACGTCGACCACCGCGGTGTGGAGCGCCGCTTCGAGGCGAAGCAGTTCGGGGTCGATCATGATGCCCGCCTCTTCGGCTTCATCGGCCGGCGGGATGATCACCGCTTCGTGGACGAGGACGTCGACGTCCTTCGCCGCCTCGACGACCGCGTCCGGGGCCCAGCCGGCCCCCACCACGGCCACGCCACGACCGTTGCGATCGAAGCGCCAGGCGAGGGCGGGGATCGGCCCCCCCGGCAGATCCGAGGCGCGAATCGAAAGGCCGTCCAACTCGGCCGTCCAGCCCGGATCGACATCGAAGCCCAGTAGCTGCGCGCCTTCTGCGGGCAGGCCTCGTCCCGGACCTTCGGCCTCGATCCCGACCCGGTGGGCTGCCACGATCGCTTCACACATCGCCGCCGTGCCGGGAGGGCCATATACGCGCAGCGGTTGCTTGCGCGGTTGTCGCCAGCCCGTCAGCAATAGATCGTCGAGCCCCACCGTGTTCTCCGGTAACAGGCTGGTGAGCAACACGGCTTCGGGTTGGGCGAGGGGAATCGACGCGCTACGCAAGGCTTCCGCGATGCCGCGCCCAGCGTCGACGAGCAGCATGCGCTTCTCCCAACCGATCGCGATCGACGGCCCCGCGCGTTCGGGGTTCTCGAAACCAGCGCCGCTCCCCACCACGATTGCGGCGAGGTTGCCCGAAACGCGCTCGTCGATCGGGGCGACCAGTTCACCGATTTCGGCCGCTCGCCAGATGACGCACGAAGAAGCCCAACTCACGCCCATCACGGCTGCGAGAATCGCGTAGAGGATCAGACGGGCGTTCATCGGTGTTTCGACTCCGTGGTGTTGTGGTCGGGGCGCAGGAGTTTAGCCCGCACACGTGCGGGCGGGCTGCGTAGTCGTCCCCGAGCGATTGCCCCGTGGAAAGCCCGCTTCCACTCGCCTACGTTGCCGGGCAGGGGATCTCACTCATCCTCGAGTCCGTGTGGGCACTCGCCGTGGAAATCCCGCGGTCGAGCGTGCCGGGCGGGCGGCCCGTAGGGGTCGGAGCGGCGCCAACCCTGGCAAGCGGGAGTCGGACGCGAGGTACTGGGCCTCGCTTGGACGTTTCTATGCCGGCATAAGGGGGTATCAGGTGAAACGTAGCGATTCTACGGCGAGTGAGGTGGCGGCGTTCTGAACGCACGCTGAACATCAATCGTCAAGAAGATTCGGTGTTGCGGGGGGAACGCGAGAGTTCCCAGCGCCACCGTCCCTGGGAGCGCGGACGCCGTAGCCGCTATACGAAAGGGTCGAATCAACGACCTGCTCCCAGGGAGTTTTCTTCTCCGGGCCTCGGACGAGAGATCACTGCCCCCGCCGGCTCTCCCCGATCGAGCTACTTGATCGCGAGCGGATTGAGCGGCGAACCCACCGCCCCGGTGAACGGCAGCGGTGCCCCGACGAAGAGGAAGGCATAGTTGCCGTCCTCCTCGCACGCTTTCGCCAGGTCGTCGAGATAGAAGATCTCGCCGAAGGTGAGGCCGGTGTTTCGGATGCTCACCATGTGAAGCGGTTGGAAGCAATCCTCGGTCTCGTTCGGGCGGACTTCGAGCCCCCAGGTGTCCGTGGCCACCGCGGCGATTTCGCGCTCGTAGAGCCAGCGAGCGCAGTAGAGGGAGAGCCCCGGTGCGGGCCCCGCGCAGTAGCCCTGCCACGACTTCTCATCCAGGCAGCGCGTCATCATGCCCGTGCGCACGAGCAGGATGTCGCCGCTTTCGATCGTCACTCCCTGGGTTTCCGCGCAGGCGTCGAGGTCTTCGGGCATGATCGGCGTGCCGTTCTCGAGCCAGGCGACGCCCCGGGCCTTCGGCAGATCGAGCAGCACGCCGCGTCCGACGACATCGTTCTTGAGCTTGTCGATCGAGTTGGCGCGTGCGCCGCTGCTCGTCACGAGTGCGATGTCCCGGCCGTTGTACATCAGCCCGTCGTAGTAGATATGGGACAGCGCGTCCCATTGCGTACCGCATTGAAGCGGCATCGAGATGGCGTCGTCGGCATAGCGAAAGCCACCCGGGAAGTGGTCCTGCGCGCCCGCCAGCGCGTCGCCGCCATCCGCGAGCATGGTGTGGATCGGGTTGTGACGCCCGCCGACGCCACTCTGCGGGCCGTGTTCGTCGAAGGGGAGGGCGCAGCTGATGACGAGACCCCGCCGCGGCAGGCTGCACGCCTCGAGCACGCAGCCGGGGGTGATGAAATTCAATGTGCCGCGTTCGTCGTCGTCGCCGAAACGTCCCCAGTTGGAATACAGCTCACCCCATTCGCGGACGGTTCGGGCGTTCAGCGGTTGTCGCACCGGGGAAACCTCGGAGTGGTGGCGAGTGGTGGTGGAGAAATCGTATCCGATGGCCATGGCCCGCGCAGGAAGACGATCCCCGCCAACTCGCTATCTTGCCCGAGCGCTACGCCCTTCCTTCAATTGCACTGCACATTCTTTCGCGCGCGATCGCTCAGGTGATGTGAGGCCATGGATCCGAAGGTCATCTACTGGACGTTTGCCTTCCTCAACATGGGAGTGGTGGTTGGCGTGGCGGTGCGCGCCATGCTGGCCGTCAAGGCGGGGCAACCCGAGCGGCACCGCAAGCTGATGTTGATCTCGGCGGGTCTCGTCGTTGCCTTCGTCGTTTCCTACGTGTTCAAGCTCATCTTCCTCGGGCGCGAAGACCTCGCGACCTGGAGTGCGCGCGATCTCAACATCCTTCGTTTTCACGAGATGTGTGTGCTGGCGATGGTGGTGGGAGGCGGCGCCGCGATCTGGCTGGGCTCGCGCCTGAAACCCACGCGCGTGTTCACCCGCAACGCCGAGGACCCGATTCCCGATGCCGCGTTGCTGGGGCGCCATCGCCTCGCAGGGCGCGTCGGGATGGGTGGCGCCGTGCTCGGGTTCGTCTCGGCTGGCTTCGTACTCGCCGGCATGTACGCGCGACTCGGCTGACGGCAACGGACCGGGTGGGGCGATCCAGGCAGACCGTGGCTGGCGCGGCCGCGGGCGGGATGGAGTTCGGACCCACCCGAAGCGACGCCGCGGCTCCTTCATCATCAATCCGCCTTCCCGCGAATGTCTGGGTCACGCGCGGAAGTGCGTGGGAGCCTACCTGTCTGGCCTACCTGGATCGCGCAAACCCTCCCGAGGGATCCGTGCGATCGGGTGCTGCATCGCCCTCGCGCGAATCGGTGGACGGCGACGGATCGGTGTCCGCGTCGAGCGCGGCTTGTGAACGCCTCGTGCGCGTGCGCGGGCCGCGGGGTGCGAAGGGCCTTCCCGCGTTGTAGCGGGCGCGCAGGCGCGGCAGGTAGAGCCGAAGCGCCTCTTCGACGAGACTCGATACCGTGGCGCCCGCGCTGGTCAGATCCGCGGCCGCGCCGTAGAGCTCGGCGAGCAGATCGGCATCGAGGCGCGCCGAGAGTTTCCAGTTGCGAAGGGCGTCGCGAGTGAACCGCGCTCGCTCCTGGCTCTCGGGGGTCGCACGCGAGAAGCCCTCATCCCCTTCCAGCAGGCGAGGTCGCTCTCTGGCTTCGCCCACTTCCCCGACCGGGGACTCGAGCGGGCCCCGGCCGCTCGCGCGTTCCGGAAGATCGAGCAACCGCAGGTAGTCGAGATTGCGCTCGCGCGAACGCGTGGCGCCGATCTTCAGCCGCCGATAGGTGTTCGCGTCTTCAGCCATGTGCCGCGATCGCCTGGGGCTGCACCTGCGGAGTCGCGGTGAGCAGTTCGCTTGCGAGCTTCCGAAAGGCGGCCGCTGCGGGATCGCTCTCGCGATAGGCGACGATCGGCTCGCACGCGGCGCTGGCTTCGATCAGGCCTTCGGAGCGCGGGATTTCGACGTCGAATGGGGCGCCGGGGAATCGCTCGTGCAATGCGTCGACGGCGCGCCTGGCCGCGATCTCTCCCTGCCAGCGCGAAACCAGGACGCGACTCGGAGCGAGCCCTGGATTGCGCGCTTCGCGTACGGCGTCGGCGAAGCCCAGGCTTTCGTTCAGCGCGGCCAGGGAGAGGGGCGCTGCTTCGATCGGCGCGATGTGTTCGTCGCACAGGGAAAGCGCCAGGGTGACGAACCGTTGGATCGCCGATCCGCAGTCGATCACGACGAAGTCGTGGGGCTCGAGGAAGAGGGCCTCGAAGGCGGCGCGCATTCGGGCCTCGAAGCCGCGGCCACGTCGTCGCAACTGCTCTTCGCCGTCGATCTCGACGCCCGCCGTCAGCAGGAAGAGCCCCGCGAATGGCGTGGGACGGACTTCGTGTGCGAAGGGGCGATCCGCATCGACGAGTTCGAGCAGATCGCAGCGAGGGGCCTGGCCGAAGGCGCGTTGCAGGCGTGCGCCGGGAGCGAGATCGATGCACAGCACGCGATGCCCGCGCTCGCAGAGCGCAGCGGCGAGGTTGACGACCGTGGTCGTCTTGCCTGCGCCACCCGCTGTGCTGAAGACTGCGATGCGCCGCATCCTGGATCCCTTGCGAAATCGAAATCGAAATCGGAACGAAGGTCGAAGTCGAAGCCCGGGGAGGCGCGAACGATCAAGCTACGCGACGCGATGGGGACGGGGTATCGGGAAGAGACTGGAGTCGCGCCCGGGGTTTCGCCTCGCGAGGCCGCGAGGCCCCGGGCGAGAACGACGAAGATCGAATCGACCGCGCTCGCGACTCAACTGAAGGGGCTCAGCGACCGACCTCCGCTGCATGCTCCAGGTTCTACTCGTCGAGCCGAGCCTGACCCAACGTCTATGGCTCCGTGCGCTGTTGGATGCCGCCGGCTGCGGTGTGACTGCGGTGCCCGGCCTCGTCGCCGCGGCGTTGCATGGCGAGAAGCATCCGGAGCGCTTCGATATCGCGCTGATCGCTGCACGGCTTTTGGCCTGCGACGAAGCCGAGCAGGAAGGCGGATCGAAGCTCCCGGTTGTGGATGCGCGGCCGTGGGTGGCCCTCGAACGCGATCGGGAGCCGGGGCTCGTTCGCGCCGTGCGTCGGCGCGGTGCGCTCGATCAGCTGGCCCGCCCGCGAACCGTGGAGGAGGCCCGTACGTTCGTCGACCGACTCATCGGTGGAGCCATCCTCGATCGGAATGCCCCCGCGCAGAAGCCGGGCTTTCGCGGCTCGCGCATTCCGCGCAACGACCGAACGCGGCTCGTCGAGCGAATCGAAGACGAACTGGTATGCGCGCTCGCCCTCGGTACGCCGCTTTCGCTGGTCTTGATGAGTCTCGAGAACCTGCCCGAGGTGAAGATCGAAGACGGACGCGAGGTCGCGGACGCGATCCTGCTCGAGATCGAAGCGCGGCTGCTCGAAAGCGCGCGCCCGGGTGAGTTCGTCGCCCGGAACACGGGGTGCGAGATCGCACTTCTCATGCCCGATACCGACGCGCCGACGGCCCGGGGTCGCGCCACGCGTCTCATCCGCGAAGCGCGCGAGACCTCGCCGGCGATGCAACGCAGCAGCGTTCCACTGAAGCTCCATCACGGTGTCGCGACCAGTGAGAACGAACGCCCGATGCGCAGTGCACGAAGCCTGATCGCGAAGGCCATCGCCGATGCACGACGCCGTGCGGAGTCGAGATCCGCGCATGTTCCTACGGCGCCCCCGGCTTCCTAGCAGCCCGTTCTCATCGCTCATTGCGCGGCAAGCCGATCAAGGAATGCCTGCGCACGCCGAAACAGCAAGTTGCAGCCGTGCTGCTGTTTTCCACCCATCCACCCGTGGAGTGCTGGATGTCCGTCGATCTGGAACCCCTGCGCGTCAAGCTCGAACCGGTCTTCGTGGCCGAGGTCGACGACGCCCTGGTTTCGATCGACGCCGCACTCGGCAAGCTGCGCGAAGGCGGCGCGGTCGACGCGGTGCGCGGACCGCTCTGCGATGCCCTCAGCGCGATGCGCGGTTCGGCCCTGCCGCTCGGATTCGACGACGTAGCGACGTATCTGCATCGGGTGGAAGAGAAGGTCCGCTCGGCCGGTGACGACGAAGCCGCGGCGAGGGACACGGAGATCATCGCGCTTCTCGACTCCGTGGCCGAAATGATGCGAGAGTGGACTTCATCCGTGCGCGCGGCGCGTCCCTTCGACAGGGCGCGCTTCGCATCGATGCCGAAGCCCGCGAGCGCGAAACCGCAGGAGGCGCAAAAAGACCCTTTCGAGAAGGGTGGAGAAGCCCAGAGCGAGAACCTCTCGATTCCGAGCGACACCCTGGGCCGGTTCTTCCAGCACCTGATGCAGCTCGAGATGGCGCGGACGCGACTTCATCATCGTCTCGGCCGGGCGCGCTTCGACTTCGATCTCGAAGAACTCGAATCCCACGGGCGCGCACTGCGTGATCTGTTGCGCGAAGTCTCTCCAACCCCGCCGAAGTCGTACGTCGAGGCGCAGATCGTTCGGCTCTCGGGAGAGCGCTTCGCGCTGCCGCTTTCGTCGATCGTCGAAGGGCGTCGCGCGAGCCGCGCGCGCATCGTGCCGTTGGCCGGCGGACGCACGATCTTCGACTACGACGGTAGGCGCATCCCCGTCGTGCAGTTGGCCTCCCATGCCGAAGGGCTGCGCGAGACGCAGGGGGAGTTCCTGCTCGTGATCGATCCACCGGGCGCGGGCCAACCCGCTGGCGCCGGTCCCATCGCACTCTCCGTCGATGCGATCGAAGACCCCGAGATCGTCTCCCTGGGTGACGTCGAGAAGGGGGCGCACGGTGGGATCTTCCAGGTGAGTGTGAACCTCGCTTCGGGAGAGCGCGCCCGGGTCGTCGATCTCGACGCGCTGTACGAAGCGGTGGTGGGTCGTACCTCGCCCCCCGCAACGACGAAAACGCGCTCGGACGCCGCGAATGCCTGGCGAACCCTCGCGCGTCGATCTTTCAACTCCAACGAAGGAGGCCGAGATGGCCGTAAGCAGTGAAGCGCTGAGCGACAAGAACGAACTCCTGATTCGCGTGTCGGGGCGCTTCGACTTTTCCCTCCACGAAGAGTTCAAGAGCGCCTACGACGGCAAGGTCGAGCCCGGCTACAAGGTGGTGGTCGACATGGAGGGCGTCGAGTACATGGACAGCTCGGCGCTGGGTATGTTGCTCCTGTTGCGCGAGTACGTGGGCGAAGACGATGCCGATGTCCGGCTGATCAATGGGAGCCCGGAGATCCGCAACATTCTCCAGGTCTCGAACTTCGAACAGCTCTTCAAGATCGAATAGGCCCGCGGTCGCGTTCGATGCCGACTCCCTCCGCCCCCGAGGCGGCCGCGACCCCTGCGTCGGAAGCTCCGCTCCTCGTACTCGTCGTCGAAGACGATGCGGGCGAACGAGCGCTCTTGACGCGCGCGCTCGAAACCGAAGGGCACCGGGTCGTCACCGCGACCGACGGTGAGACGGGCCTCGAGCTGTTCGAGCAGGAGCGACCCGACATCGTCTTGATGGACCTGCGGTTGCCCGGGATCAGCGGTCTCGAGGTGACGCGGCAGATCAAGCGTGCGAGCGGACACGCCTTCGTCCCCGTGATGTTCCTGACCGGCTCGACGGACGAGACGGATCTCGCTTCCT
>JANQEL010000118.1 GCA_028278345.1 Myxococcota bacterium | reverse complement strand
GGGCTGCCCGATGCATCGGTCGACCTGATCTTCCTCGCCAATGTCTTCCATCATCTGCCGGCGCCCGAGCGCTACTTCGCCGACGCCCGGGGCGTGCTGCGTCCGGGCGGACGGGTTGCGATCGTCGAGGTCGCCGGGGGCACAGGCTTCCACAAGGCCCACTCGACGCCGCCGGAAGACATCCGATCCCAACTCGAAAAGGCCGGCTACATGCTGACGGAGAACCACGACTTCCTCGAACGCCAGAGCTTCATGGTGTTCGAGCTAGACCGATCGGACTAGACCGCCCGGACGATTGCCGGGGGGAAGCGCACGCGATTAGCCTTCGCGCCATGCTCCTCGGACGTTCGATCTCGATGGCCACGCGATTGCGGTTCGCGACCGCGATCGGCTTGATCGTCGGTCTGTCGTTGATCGGTTGCGGCAAGAGCGGCGACGGAAACGGCAGCAGCGGCGAACGGTCGTGGTCTCGGCCCGTGATGCTGAGCGCCCCGGGCTCCGGGTCCAGGTTCGCCAATGTCGCGGTCGGCACTGGTGGCGACGCAGTCGCGGTCTATCTCCGGCCTTCACCCCCGTTCGAGGTGACCGTGAACCGCTTCGAACGGGGCCGCGGCTGGGGCACGGCCGAGCAGCTGCGGGCGAGTGTCACACGCGGGGCCCGCGGTTTTCTCCCGCCCCACGCGACGATGCTCCCCAGCAGCGAAGCCATCTTCGCAACCGTAGAGCTCACCGCATTCGGTAACCCGATGGAGCAAGTCCGCACGATCTTCGATCCGCCCGGTGGCCCGCGCAGCGACCATCTCACCGGTGGACAGCTGGTCGGCGTACCGAGGGTGGACTTCGATGCTTCGCGCAACGGACTCGTCGCCTATCCCATCGGAGGCTCGGGGCTGCTCGCTCGCGTGTTCGTCACGATCTTCGAGAATGGCGTTTTCGAAAGGCACGAAGCGGTTTCGACTCTTCATACCCGGGTTCGCTCCACACCGGCCCTCGGCGTGAGCGAAGGGCGCGATGCGCTGGTCGCATGGTCCCAGGAGGTGGGATCGGGGGTCAGCCTCTTCGCCAGCGTCTCGAGCGACTTCGTAGCAGGTGACTTCACGACCGAACTCGTCGACACACTGAGCCCCCCTGCGCTCGATCCTTCCGTGGCCGTCGACGATGCTGGCGTGGGCTTCGTGGTGTGGGCGCAGTCGACCCTGCAAGGTGTCGAGCCGCAGGGGATCTACGCCTTGAGGCGGAATCTGGCCGATCCGACGTCGAGCTGGGGAACCCCCGTGCGCATCGACGCCAACCCCGGCGGAGATGCCATCGAACCACGCGTCGCCGTCGACGAGGTGGGCAACGCGATCGCCGTGTGGAGACAGTTCAACGGAGCCGACCTCCGGATCTGGGCCAACCGCTATGTCGCGGGTGCGGGTTGGGGCGCCGCGATTCGCATCGACGACTTCAATGGTCAGGTGGGCAATGCCGCGATCGCCGCGACCGGGGACGGCCGCGCGATTGCGGTCTGGTCGCAACAAGACGAAACCGGCCGATTGGGAATTCGCAGCGCTTCGTTCGACCCCGAAGCGACCGGGTCGGGATGGAGCGCTCCCATCGATGTCGAAAACGATGCGGGTGCGACCGCGGTAGACCCCGAGGTGGCGATGGACGCCGACGGCCATGCCGTCGTCGTGTGGGAACTGCGCGACCTCGCCAACCCCGATCGCAGCGGCATCTGGGCGAGCCGCTATCGCTAGCGCCAGGGCCAAGGATGGGACGGTTGCGCGATCGGCTCCGTCCCTCTCGAGTTCAGCTCGTGACGGGTGAACTCATGAGCGTGAGGCCATTCCACTCGACGAGGCGATCGTCGATGCCGACGCTCGACCAATCGAAGCTGTCGAGCAGGCTGCCTGGCGTCGTCGCTGTCGGCGCTTCGAGCAGGCCCGCCGCGGCTGCGAGCCAACCGCACAACGCTCGAGCGTCGTAGCGGGGCTTCAATTCGTCGAGCCCCACCGCACCGTGAAACTTCGCGAGCTTGCGATCGCGGCGTTCGAGGAGCAGCAGGTGGTGGCGATAGCTCGGCGTGGGCAATCCGAGCATCTGTTGAAGACGCATCTGGGTCGCTGTGCCGGCTGCGAGATCGTGGCCGCGAACGACGCGGGTCACGCCCACTTCGGCGTCGTCGACCACACTCGCGAGGTGGTAGGCGACCGCGCCGTCGCGACGCCGCACGACGGGGTCGCCGAACGCAGCGGCGGGATCCTGGACGAGGGAACGACCGCCGAGATCGTTCGGTTCGATTTCGCCCTCGGGCAGGCGAACACGCAGGGATTCGTCGCAGTCGCGCCAGCTTCCAGCGGGTAACGACCGTGCACGACAGTGGCCGTCGTAGCGAAAGCCACCGTCGGGCGTCCTCACGCCGAGTTCGCGCAGACGCGCCCGCGAACAGCTGCACGGATAGAGCAGCCCGGCTTCGGCGAGCTGGTCCAGGGCGCGCTCGTGCGCCTCTCGCGCCTGTGACTGATGTTGGAACTCGTCCCAATCGAGGCCCAACCAGGTGAGAGCGTCCCGCAGGGCCTCCGCGAACTCGGGGCGGCAACGATCGGGGTCGAGGTCTTCGAGGCGCACGACGAGACGCGCTCCACTCGAGCGTGCGTCGAGCCAACTCAGGAGCGCCGCGAGCAGCGTCCCCGGATGCGGCGGCCCCGTCGTCGAGGGCGCAAAGCGGCCGACGGCCCGGCTCGGCTCTCCTGCCGTCATCTCGCCTTTCTCCTCGTTCGCGACCCGCTCAAGTGTCGACCCGATTTGTGGTGATTCGACACCAGGCGCGAACACGCCCGTTCTCGCACGCTTTGTCGAGCCCGATCTTCGCTGTGGGTGCCCTGAGTTGCGTTTCGCGCTCGTTCATGCATGCTCGGTCCTGCGAGGGCGCACGTAATCCTCGAAGGAGGCTTGGTAGCAATGTCGGATGGAAACGAAGTCCTGGTCGTGGCCTCGAAGGTGAAGGCCTACATCAAAGAGAAGGGCGACATGAAGACGTCGGCGAGCGTGCTCAGCGCCCTTTCCGATCGCATCCGCACGATGTGCGAGGAAGCGATCGACAACGCCCGCAGCGACGGCCGCAAGACGGTTCTCGACCGCGATATCGGCTAGTCGACGCTCCACTTTGCGGGCGGCTTTGTGGCGATCCCGATGGTCGCCAGCACGCCCGCGGCTGCTCGGCTGCCCAGAGATCAGCGAGTGCACGCTCGCCGAGACTCTGGGCGGCCGGAGTGGCTCCCGCGGCGCCCGCTCAGCCGCCGACACAGTCTCGCAGGGCATCTTCGAGTTCGGGGAAGGCGAACGCGTAGCCGGCTTCGAGCGCGCGCTCGCATGAGACGTGCTGCCCCGGCGATACGTACTCCGCGAACTCGCCGAGGGGC
>JANQEL010000110.1 GCA_028278345.1 Myxococcota bacterium | reverse complement strand
CACTCCGGTAGCCGAGCGACTTCCTCGGCTTGTTGTTGATGATAGCGCACGCGCGGTCGAGTTCGCGCTGCGAGATCGTGGAGAAGTCGGTTCCCTTCGGAAAGAACGCCCGGAGCATCTTGTTGGCGTTCTCGACGCCCCCTTTCTGCCACGAGGCGTACGGCTCGCAGAAGAAGGACGGCACCCCGACCGCCTCATGGTCGCGGTTCTCCAGCCCGTTGTCCCTCGTCACGGAGAGCGCTTTCATATCCCTGAGCATCGCCCGCTCCGCCCGCGCATGCTCGCGCGGCCGCATGGTCTGCTTCCGCCTCGCGCAAACGACGCGCGCCTTCCGCTCGTACGCGACCGCGGGGCCTGCGGGCGTCCCTTTCCGCCCCCCGAGCGTGTCGCTCTCCCAGTGGCCGTACCTCGTGCGGTTGGAGGCGCCCGCCGTACGCCGCTCGATGCCGACGCGATTCGGTATGGCGGCTCTCTTCGCCTTCGGCCCCCGCTTCTTCACCCGTTTCCGCTTGGAGTACAGGCACGCGCAGTATCGCTCGCCACGCGCGGTGCGCAGCCAGTCGTATATCGCGGTCTTGGAGACGTGTCGCACGTCGTTCGTGCGCTTGAGGTAGCCCGCTATTTCATCGGGATTCCAGCGCTCTTTAAGCTTCTCAATGACGAACGCCTTGATCTCCGGCTCCGCCTCGATCTTCGACCACTGGAGCTTGCGCATCCGCTTGCGCACTCTCGCTTTCCGATCCGCCCAGACCGGCTGGTACGAGCCCCGCACGGCGTTCCTCCGCACCTCGTACGAGACGGTGTTCGGGCTCCTGCCCATACTCCTTGCGATCGACCGCAGGGAGTGCCCCTTCCCGAGGAGGATGCCGATCTCAAGACGCTCGGCGCGCGTCAGATCCTTCGCTTTTCTCATGCTGGCACTCTACCGGGTGTCCTAATTCAGTGCGGAATGCGCGATGCCCATTGACATCAACTCGGGAGATACCGATGAACCAAATCTCGATTGTTGGGCTCGAAAAAGCGGCCGTGCTGGCGGCGCTCTACAACGCGGCCCAGGCGCAGGGCATGGGCTTCATGCACTACGACCCGAAGCCGATGACGACCGACGAGGCGCGGGAAATCCTCAAGGGGACGACTCGTTTCGACTACCTGAAAGGCCGCGTCATGAAGGTCGATCTCGGCGGCGACGAGTTCTACCCGGATCTCTATGACCGCGATAACGGTCAGGGCGCGGCACAGAAGGTCATCGAAGTACTGCGTGCTTCCGGCAATCCCAACGACAAGGTCATCGCCTCGAC
>JANQEL010000037.1 GCA_028278345.1 Myxococcota bacterium | reverse complement strand
CGGAAGGCGAGGACCTGGCCGACAACGAACGCCGCCTCTTCGAAGACGGGCGCTTCTTTCGAGGAAATGGGCGGGCGCGCTTCTGCTTCGGCGACCCCGTCGATCCTCCGGAGCCCTGCGACGAGCGCTTTCCGCTGGTGCTTCTCACGGGACGGGGTTCGTCCAGCCAGTGGCACACCCAGACGAAGACCGGCAAGTCGAAGGTGCTTCGCAAGCTCTATCGGGCGGAGGCCTACGTGGAGATGAATCCCGAGGACGCGCGCTCGCTCGCGGTTGGGGCGAACGACGAAGTGGTGGTGCGATCGCGCCGCGGCGCCATGCGAGCGCGGGCGGTGGTGACGCCGACCCTCGCACCGGGTCAGGTCTTCGTCCCGATGCACTACCCGGAAGTCAATCGCCTGACCCACCCGAGCTTCGATCCCTATTCGCGACAGCCTTCCTACAAGCACTGCGCGGTGAATGTGGAGAGAGCCTAGGGCGCCGTCGGGTGCGCCTGAGCCAACAACTCGAGAAGAAGAGGAGACAGAGAGATGGCGGGAGCGGGACTCGAGCTTTGGAATCTTCGGGATGCGAAGATCCGAACCCTTCACTTCGCCTGGGTGGCGTTCTTCATCACCTTCGTGGTGTGGTTCAATCACGCCCCCTTGATGGTGTACATCCGGGAGACCCTGGCGCTTTCGGATCAGCAGGTGAAGGCGCTCCTGATCCTCAACGTGGCCCTCACCATACCCGCTCGGATCCTGATCGGAATCCTGGTGGATCGCTTCGGCCCCCGGGCGGTCTATTCGGGCCTGCTCGCCATCAGTGGCCTGCTCTGCTTTGCCTTCGCGAGCGCCCAGAGCTTCGAACAGCTCGCACTGGCGCGCTTCGCCCTCGGCTTCACCGGCGCGGGCTTCGTGATCGGGATCCGCCTCGTGGGCGAGTGGGTACCCGCTCGCCAGGTGGGTCTCGCCGAGGGGGTCTACGGCGGATGGGGCAACTTCGGCTCGGCCGCGGCCGCCATGTCCCTTCCTTCGGTCGCGCTGCTCTTCGGCGGAGACGAAGGCTGGCGTTGGGCGCTGGTCTCTACGGGCCTCGTCGCGTTGGTGTATTCGACAGTCTTCTACCGCAAGGTGCGCAATACGCCCAAGGGCTCGACCTATTTCAAGCCGAAGAAGAGCGGTGGCCTCGAGGTGACGAGCCGACGTGACTTCTACTTCTACATCGCGATGAA